>NZ_JAKUHK010000119.1:0-5898 GCF_023630655.1 Synechococcus sp. MU1655
GATGCGGCAAGGGGGCGCCTGTGTGGGCAAGGTGATCACCAACTTGCCCACATGCCGGCCCTGGGCCATCAGCCGAAAGGCGTCTTTGCACTGGGCCAATGGGAAAGCGGAGGTCGGCAAAGCCTTCACTCGCTCCTGCTGGACCGCCTCAACCAGAGCCAGCAGTCGCTGTCGCAAGGGCTGGGGATCCCTTGCCGCCAACTCGAGCAGATCAAATCGGTGGTAGGTCACATCTGGGCGCCGCTCCCGCACCTGTTGATCACTCCAGACCTCCAGCTTGCCGAGCTCTACAAACCGCCCCCCCTCAGCGAGAGCACGGAAACTGGCATCCACCCACTCCCCTTTCAGGCTGTTGAGCACCACATCAACGCCACGACCTCCGGTGTGCTCCAGCACCTGATCCGCGAATGCGGTGGAGCGAGAATCGAAGACGGCATCCACCCCCTGCTCCAATAGGGCAGCCTGCTTAGCCGCACTCGCTGTGGCCAAGATGCGAGCACCGCAGCGCAAGGCCACTTGCAATGCAGCTTGCCCAACCCCACCGGCGGCAGCGTGAATGAGCACGGTCTCCCCCGGCTGAAGCTGAGCAAGCTGCTCAAGTCCGTGTTCGGCGGTGAGATAGGCCGTCGACAGGCTTGCACCCAAGACTGGATCCAAGGATTCAGGCCAGGGAACGCACAGGTTGGCCCGACAGGTGACATGGCTCGCCAAGCTCCCCAGGGTGAGCGCCGCCAACATCCTGGTTCCCAGTAAGCAAGGATCGGTCCCCGGGCCCACAGCCACCACGCGGCCGACCGCTTCTCCCCCGAACGGCAGCTGGGCATCAGCCCTCAGCCCCAACGACTGGTTATGGGTCTGCAGCAGACCGAGAGCATTTAAGACATCGCGGAAATTGAGCCCGGTGGCCTCCACTGCTATTTCCAGCTCGCCTGGAAGAAGCCGAGCGAGGGGCAGGGGCGCATGCACCAGCCCCTCCAATCTGCCGCTGCCATCCGCCAAGACCCGAAACCGATCGGCATCAATCGGATGCAAACAGCGGGTTTCAATCCGGTCTTCTCCACACCAGCGCAGCTCAGCGTCACCGCCCGTCGCCGCTAGCAACCGTTGCCATTGAGGCGATGACAAGGGCTCACCCTTCAGGGTGATCGTGCTGCAACGCCAGGCCGGACAATCCTGAGCCAGGCAGCGGACCGCCGCCTGCACGGCTCCCACGACCGGAGAGGAGAGATGCGGCAACAGCACAAACAGCTGACGCGGACGTTGCAGCGGCAGGGCCTGCAGCGTCTGCACGAGGGCGGGCACCAACGTGGCGGGATCAGCAGACTCGTCCATCACGATGGGGGCAATCGCTTGCTGGTCGCACCAGGCCTGGACCGTTTCGGGGATCTCTCCCAAAGCAATCAAACTGATCGGCTCCGCTGCCACCGGGCTCCACTCGGACAGCGCTCCGGCCGGCAGCGCAGACCAACCATCCTCCAAAAGCCTCGCCGCCGGTAAGGCAGGGACCACAGGAACCATGAGATCGAGCATGGTGCGCGACAGCGCTCGCAACTGCAGACCTCGAATCGAACCGATCGGAGCACCCACACTGTCGAGCAAGTCCAGATCCGCCACCCGATGGCCTCTCGCTTCGGCGCCTTGCTGTTCTAGGCTCGACTCCCGCAGCTGCAGCCGGCAGCGCAATGCATCCGGCAGGGGCCAGCATCCAAAGTGAACGGATTCCACCCCAGTAGGGAGCAGCAACTGAGCTGCAGCCGACTCCTGAGCGATCACGGCCGCAACCAGCTGAAAACAACCATCGATCAGACAGCGATCCGCAGCCCCCTCCGGCCGCGTGAGCATCGCTTCAGCGCAAAGCCCGTCAACCCAGAACTCACGAATAGGCCGATACGTCTGTCCATAGCTGAGCCCTAACTGCTGCAAGGCGCCGTACAACGCTTCCGGCGTTTGCCTTTCAACGTGTGAGTTCGGCATCAATCCCTGCTCTGGCAACG
This sequence comes from Synechococcus sp. MU1655, assembly GCF_023630655.1. Lineage (NCBI taxonomy): Bacteria > Bacillati > Cyanobacteriota > Cyanophyceae > Synechococcales > Synechococcaceae > Synechococcus > Synechococcus sp. MU1655. The sequence continues at coordinate 1,995 of NZ_JAKUHK010000119.1, forward strand.
AGGGAGCCTCAGCAGCGTCTACAGCCAGCTGCACTTGACCATGCAAATGCCAGTCACAGGAATCATCACCAGAAACAGGGCGACTATGCAGCGAGAGCTCCTGTCCATGAAGGAGCGCTTGCAGTCGCACCGGTCCGTCATGGAGCCAGAGCGGCCGTTCCAATTGCACGACACCCAACTGCAGCGCCTGCTTCCGCGACCGCAGCCAGTCGAGAACCAACGCCAGATAACTAGCCGCTGCAAACACGGGCTGACCACCAAGCCGGTGATGCTTCAGGTCTGGAACACAGTCAGCGTCCAGCTCCACGCTCCAATGCTGCGACGCTCCTGGCAAATCCAGGCGTTGCAGCCGCAACGCTGCCTGAGCTTTTGGCGCAGGGCTTGTCAAACCAAGGTGATCCAACCAGAGACTGGCTTTGGCATCCTTTGGCGCCGTCTCCATTGAGCTCCACCAGAAGCGAGAGCGGAGAAAGGGGTGTCCAGGCGGTTGCACCCAGCACCAGTCAGCGCCCTGATGCCATTTGGACCAAGACATTGGAGCTCCTGATGCCAATGCCTCCACCAGCTCCTCGAGCCTTCGCCGACCGGAGGCACCAGGAGACAGCATTTTGAATTGAAGGTTCTGGAAAGACGCTGGTAGAGCGGCTTGTCCCTTGGATGGCACCTCTCCAGACCAGGCAGCAGCACCCTCACCAAGCAATTGATTCAGCAACTCCTGGCGGCTCCCCGCAATGAGGGCAAGGGCATGAGGGAACTGCGACCTTCTCAAATGCGTGCTGGCGCAAAGATCAGCGATCTCCACCTCGGGATTGGCCTCCAGCCATTCCGCGTAATCCCTACGAAGGAGGGCAAGCGCTTCGGGGGAGCGAGCACTCAGCCAAAGCAGCTGCAAGGCAGGAGCCGCAGAGGCGGAGGCTTGAGCGCAGCCTCCATCAATCTCAGGGGAAGCGCTGAGAACGGCATGAGCATTGGTCCCGCCAAAGCCGAAGGAGCTAACGCTGGCAACAAGCTCTTGATCCTCCGCAGGGAACGGCATCAGCGCATCCGACACCTTGAGTCCAAGCCCAGGCATATCGACACTTGGGTTCGGGCGGCTGTAATGCAAACTGGCCGGAATCTGGCGACGCTTCAGGCACAACACCGTCTTGATCAGGCCCGTAATCCCTGCGGCGGTTTCGCCATGGCCGAGGTTGCTCTTCACTGAACCCACGAGGCAAGGCTTCATCGCTGATCGCCCAGCTCCGAGCACGGCACCCAAGGCGCGCAGTTCGATGGGATCGCCCTGACGGGTCCCCGTGCCATGGGCTTCCACATATTGCGCTGCCGCAGGCGACAGCCCAGCAGCGGTATAGGCGGCTTGGACGCAAGCCATCTGTGCCTTCTGGCTAGGCGCCGCAATCCCCTGACTGCGGCCATCGGAATTCACCGCCGTGCCACGAATCACCGCCTCAATCGGATCACCGTCGCGCAGAGCTGCCCCCAACGGCTTGAGGAATACAGCACCGGCACCTTCGGAACGCACGTAGCCATCCGCCTCAGCATCAAAACTGCGGCAGCGCCCTGATGGCGACAGCAACCCGGCCTTGCAGAAGCTCATCTGTATGCCGGGATGGATTAAGGCCTGCACACCACCAGCGAGTGCAAACTCGGACTCACCGCGGCGCAGACTCTCGCAGGCCAGATGCACCGCAACCAACGACGAAGAGCAAGCGGTATCCACCGTGAAGCTCGGGCCTTTGAAGTCGAAGGCGTAGGAAATACGGTTCGCTGCGATGCAACCGGTGTTGCCGGTAAGGATGAAGGGCTCGTTGTCGGGCGTGAGGTACTGCGCTTCCGAGGCCCATAACAATGCGCTGTAGTCGGCACTGGAGATGCCCATAAACACACCCACAGGGCGGCCGCGAAGCTGTTCGATCGGCTGACCGCCCCCCTCAATCGCACGCCAGCACACCTCCAGAAGCAGGCGCTGCTGAGGATCCATGCACTGCGCTTCCCGGCCACTAATCCCAAAAAAGCCCGGATCAAACCGATCGATCCCGTCCACCAGTCCGGCGCGGCGGACGTGCTGGTGAAGCGGGCGACGCGGGTCTGGATCGTGATGACGTTGTGGATCCCAACGTTCAGGAGGGATCTCCCCGATCACGTCTCGCCCCTCAACCAAAAGATCCCAAAAATCGTCGGAGCTCTCGACACCACCAGGCAGCCGACAGCCCATGCCGATGACCGCAATCGGCTCCTGCTGATTGAGCGTGTCCGGACGATCCAATCCCGTCATCCCTTTGCAGAGTATCTAGCCAACAGAAGCGAACGAATCGCCTCTCGATCAGCCACTAGTGCGTGTCTCGCTACCTGCGCTTTGAGTTTCTGATAGTGCTGCGGTTGTTCCAACCAGCCGCGGCAAAGCTCCAGTAAATCCTGAGGCTTGCGGATGCAGCAATCAATCTGTCTGGCCTGGAAATAGCGACGGGCCAACAGCTCCTGGGGCATCGTCATCCCGAAACCATTGAAAATCAGCACCGTGCCTGCGGCCAAGGCTTCCGTGGCTGTGCGCGCCCCTGGCCTCGCCACCATCGCCCAAGCTTGTTTGTACAACTTCGCCATCGCACCAGGACCCTGGAAGCCCAACGGCGTCAGGGAGAGTTGGGGATGCTGCTCAGCCCATTGCCGAAGTTGATCCAGAGCAGCCTGACGGCGACCACATAAAGCCACGACACGCAGCCTGCCTGCTAAGGGCAGCAACACCTCGAGCAAGCGAATGTGATTGTTGGCACCATTGGCACCTGCCCCTAGAACCAATAACGGCAACTGATCAGGACTCATGTCACGTTCCGGCTGGGCGAGCTCCTCCTCAAAAGCTGGATCAAACAAAGGTCCCAAGGCCGGAGCCGGGACCCGTTTGTAGCCCCTACGGCGTACATCTGCACTCACCTCTGGGGTCAGCGTCCAGAAAGCATCCGCGCTCCTCGTGAGCCAATTGCGACTGAACCCAAAGCCCCCATCGAGCTCGGTGCAGCAGGTGATGCAGCGCAAATTGGGGCAAACCCGCCGAGCCAAATCGAAATGGCCGCGGTTGATATGGGGATGGGTAGAGATCAGCAGATCTGGCTGAAACTTGCGCAACAGCTTGATCACATAGAAACGACCAGCAAGCAGGGTGCCGGGCTTGGTTACATCCTCAAACTCCACAACACGCCAATAGATCTGATGCATCCAGGGGCCATGGCGCTGGATCCAGTTGTAAAGAGCGACTCCTGCCCGGGTGAAGACGCTCGCGTTCTCAAGTACGTGCTCAACCAGAACCTCCCCATCTGGATCCCAGCGTTTTAGCCAGGCCTCGATCGCATACGCCGCTGCATCATGAGCCGTACCACCGCTGGAGGTGAAGATCAAAACCCTCATCAACTCAGAATGCCATGGAACAAGAAGGCTCAGCTTGAGACTAAAGAGTTCTGAAATTACAGACCACTCAGCTTGCCCAAGGCCTTCAAAGCATGAAATCAGGTTTTATGCATCAACGGCATATTGAGCATCTGACCTAAAGCCAATCACAATCATTTGATTGAGATGATTCTAATCAAGCCTGCATTTGCACGAATGAAACAGAAAAAGCAAAAACCAGGCAAACAGCAAGCCAAGCGCAGAGCAACGTAAGAATCTTTTAAGACGATTGGAAGCGACGGCTTGAAAATTTGCCTCAAAGCCATCCTGATCGGCCTGAATTTAGGCAGCACTCAACTCAACAATCAAACCTCCCCTCTAGCCGTGAAAAAGATTGCAATTATACAAAGTTTCTACCAAAAGATTGAAGAACAACAAATCCCCAGAGAACTTGGGAAAACTTGAAGCGAGAAGAAGTCAATTAATTCGAGTCACTAATCATGCTGATCGTTATGCACAAAGAAGC
>NZ_JAKUHK010000120.1:0-5894 GCF_023630655.1 Synechococcus sp. MU1655
AAAAGCAGACAGATCGCGATGCCATAGGCAACGGTCCCGTAGCTGTTTCGCCCCACATCTTCCACCGCGGGAAGCAAATTCCAACGGTGATTGATGAAGGCGAGCAGGGTGACCACCAGAGCACAAGGCACTGCAATGAAGAAAGGAATATGGAGAAGCCAGGCGAGTGGCAGAACCGGTCCAGTGCCAATGTGAACAATCTTGCGACTCAATTCGCGTTGATGAGGCCAGAGGCTGCGGCAGGCAAGAGCGCTGCCAAGGACACCAGCCATCCAGAGGGCGATGAGCAACAGAGATGGCAGAGGCAAGGACGACTCAGGCAGCCTGCTGATGATTGGTCATCGTGCGTAATTTCAAAATGGCTTTGGATTCCAGTTGGCGTACGCGTTCTCGCGACACATTGATCTGACGGCCAATTTCGGCAAGGGTGAGAGGTTCTTCGCCACCAAGTCCAAACCGTAAACGCAAGATTTTTTGTTCGCGCTCATTCAGCTGTGAGAGCCAACCGCCCAGGTGCTCCTTCTGAATGCTGCGATCCATACCTTCCATCGGCTCATCGCCGTTGGGATCTGGGATCAGTTCACCAAGGGTGCTGCGGTCTTCTTCGCCTCGGGCGTGAGCATCAAGAGAGGCGCAGGGGGCGCTTTGGGCGATGAGCTCTTCGAGATCTCTCGGTTCAATGCCCATGGCATGGGCTAATTCCAAGCGGTTTGGTTGACGCCCGAAACGATGGGAGAGCTCCCGGGTGATCTTGCGCATCTTCGACAGCTTTTCACTGATGTGAATTGGCAGGCGGATCGTGCGCGCACTGTTGTCGATCGCCCGTGTCATGCCTTGGCGAATCCACCAATAGGCGTAAGTCGAGAACTTGTAACCCATGGCTGGGTCAAATTTATCGACAGCACGCTCAAGACCGATGGCCCCTTCCTGAACAAGGTCGAGAAGTTCGAGACCTTGGTTTTGGTATTTCTTGGCGACACTCACCACCAACCTGAGGTTGGCTGCCATCATCCGATCGCGTGCCCTCTTCCCCATTCGAATGCGATGGCGTTGTTTGGGTGTGCGTTCTTCTTCTTGTATGTCCAGAAGTTCTTTCATGGCTTGCACATGATGTGCAAGCTCAATTTCTTCAGCAGCTGTAAGAAGAGGAACGCGACCAATGCTGCTTAAGTAATGACCAATGGAATCGGTGGCTAAGCGACCGCTAGAACGATTCCCCCGACCAGGGGTTGTGCCACCTGCGCGATTGGTCGCACTGCGGCGACTGGCTGTCGGCAATAAAAGTTCCTTGGAAGTGCTTTTAGGGGCAGCTTCTTTGGACTCCAGAGGGATCCCCATCACCCTGGCCTCCTAATGAATTTGGGCGCAATTTAGCACCTTGAGGGCTGATGGATTGATGTAAATCTGAAGCTTTTCGGTAACTGGTTATTTGGAGCCGTTGGTGGTGTCAATTGCTACGGAAATATATGATTTATTTCTTTTTTTGGCTTTTCGTTGCTGTAGCGACTTGCTAGCGATTTGGTTGAACTACTGAGCTTCCTTTCCAGTCCTCAATTAACTGCAATTGGGAGTTGCGTTCTTCTCCCTCTGGATAACGCTGAATAAAAGTACCGTCGGTTTGCATGTCCCAAGCACCCCTGTTGTCGCTTAGGTAGCGTTCAAGCAGACGTTCGAGCTGTGCTCTTAAGTCAGGATCATCGATGGGGGTAACCGCTTCGACTCGTCGGTCAAGATTGCGAGGCATTAAGTCGGCGCTACCGATGAACACCTCCGGCTCGCCCCCGTTGTTAAACCAAAAAATACGTGAATGCTCCAAGAATCTGCCAATGATGCTGACCACGCTGATGTTGTCGCTAATGCCTTCAAGGCCGGGGTAAAGGCTGCACATCCCTCTGATGATTAATTGGATCGTGACTCCGGCTTGAGAGGCTTCATACAAAAGGGCAATGATTCCTGGATCTACCAGAGAATTCATCTTCGCTTTGATCGATCCACCACGTCCTTGCTGGGCGTGTTCGATTTCACGGCGAATCAATTCTTCCATGCCTTTTCTTAAGGAGACAGGCGCGACGAGTAGCTTGCGAAAGCTTTGTTGCTTAGAGAAGCCGGTTAAATAGTTAAACAACTCCACGAGGTCCTGGCCGAGTTCTGGTCTTGCTGAAAGCAGACCTAGATCGGTGTAAAGACGTGAGGTTTTGGAGTTGTAATTGCCCGTGCCGATGTGGACATAGCTGCGCAAGCGTTCTTTCTCTTTGCGTACAACCAGAACAATCTTGGTGTGCGTTTTAAGGCCAATGACGCCGTAGACCACATGCACTCCTGAGCGTTCCAGATGTTTGGCCCACTGAATATTGTTGTCTTCGTCGAAACGTGCTTTTAGTTCGACCAGGGCCATCACCTGTTTCCCGTTTTCTGCTGCACGGATGAGTGCTGCGATGATCGGAGAATCTTTGGAGGTGCGGTAGAGGGTCATTTTGATGCCCATCACGAGGGGATCATCTGCTGCTTGATTGATGAATTCCTCGACCGACGTGGAAAACAAGTCGTAAGGGTGATGCAGGAGAACATCGTGGCGGCGTATCACCGAAAAAATGCTCTCGAATTCCTCTTCTTTGATGGATCCGTCTTCCAACATGCCTCTCTGAGTTCGACTGAGGACGGTGGGAGTTTGACCTGAGTGCGTGGTGTCTTTTAGGTGTGGTAGGGGCAGGCTCATCAAGCCGAAGAGGTCATCGAGCCCGAGAGGTCCGTTCACCCTGTAGAGGTCTTCTTCAACAACGGACATTCCCTCCATCAACATCTCCATGACGTCTTGAGGGGTGTCGTCAGCCACTTCCAGGCGGACCACTTCACCACCCATGCGCCGCTTTCGCAGGCCTTGTTCGATTGCGATCATGAGATCGTCGGCTTCAAGGTCGCGGAGTTCCAGGTCTGCATCTCTGGTGACCCGGAAAAAGTAATGCCCTTCAATGCTCATTCCTGGAAAGAGCAAGCTGAGATTGAAGGCAATTACCTGCTCAAGTGGTACTGCCGTGTGCGTGGCCTTGGATTCATCGCTGCCAAGCTCAACTGGAATCGATACAAAGCGAGGAAGGATCTTTTGAGGGACCTTCACTCGAGCGAGTTGGCGTTGGCCCGAATCTGGGTCATGGATCAGGGCGGCCACATTGAGGCTGAGATTGCTAACGAATGGAAAGGGATGGGCAGGATCCACAGCCAGGGGCGTTAAGACCGGAAAAATTGCCGTTTGAAAGAAGTTGTCCACCCAGTGACGTTGTGCTTCGTTCAGTTGTTCGTAGTTGAACAGAAAGACTCCAAAGTCTTCGAGGCCTACGCGGAGATGGTTGAGGTAGTGCTTTTGTTGGGCTTCCAGCAGAGCTGAGAGCTGGTTGCGAATCTCATGGAGTTGCTCCCGGGGTGTCAGGCCGTCCTCGCTTCGCTTGTCGATGCCGGCCTCAACCTGAGACTTCAAGGACGCCACGCGCACCATGAAAAACTCATCAAGGTTGTTGCTGAAAATGGCGCTGAATTTGGCCTGTTCCAACAACTGCGTTCTTTGATCAAGCGCCTGAGCCAACACCCGTCTGTTGAAGGCGATCCAGCTGAGTTCCCGATTGATGTAGAGATTCTCGGGAAGCATGTCGCCGTTAATGATGTGTCTTGAGCACTGTGCTCGCAAGGGAAAGGTAGCAATCGTCCGTCAGCCTGTGGTGTGTTCAAGGGGACTGCGGGTCACCAAGAGCACAACGACCACGAGCAATCCAGCGCCTCCAAAGAATGGACTGGTTTGACCGAGGAGGTCGTAGCCCAGTCCAGCCAATGGTGGACCTAAAAAACTGCCAAGACTCTGCAGTGCTTGCAGGCTGCCAAGGGCTGCGCCTTGTCCTTCATCGCTGAGACGTCGAGATACGAGGCTGCGAAGGCTCGGGGTCACGAGACCCGTTCCGCTGGCCAAAATCCCTACAGCTGTAAACACTCCGATCCTGGCTTGCTCAGGATTTGTGGTGGGGATCAGCAAGCAGCCGGCGATGACGAAACCGAGGCCGATCAACGTGAGTTTCCACTCCCCAAAACGATTCACCAACGGACCGATCAGTACACCCTGGACCACGGTGGCGACGACCCCAACAATCAAAAAGGCAGTGGTAGCCAGCTCTGGCCCCCAGTTGAATCGCTGCTTGAAATAGAGCACCAGGATTGCGGTGAAGCCATTAAAGGCAAGAAAAAATAGAAAAAAGCCCAAGGCCAGACGCCCGACTGCTGGATTGCCAATCACCCGCGCGATTTGAGCGAAAGGGTTGAGCTCCCGTTTGCGAGGAAGCACGCGGCGCTCTGACACCGGATGGGTTTCAGGGAGCAACGTCAATACAACGACAAGATTGAACACGGCGAAGCCGGTTGCCACCCAGATCGGCAGCGTGACGGCAATGCGGGCCAATTGGCCGCCCAGAAAGGGTCCGATAATGAAACCAAGGCCGAAGGCCACCCCGATCAATCCGAAGGCCCTTGCGCGTTTTTCCGGCGGTGTGATGTCTGCGAGTACAGCACCTGCCGTTGCGGCTGTTCCACCGCTCACCCCATCGATCAGACGGGCTCCAAACAGGAGAAAGAGGGGCAACACAGCACCGGTGGGCCAGTCTTGGCTCACCGTGGTCGCGAACAGTCCGAGGCCCAGGACGGAACCACTCACGCAGATGGCGATCACGGGTCGGCGGCCGAAGCGATCACTCAGAGCACCGATGAATGGAGTTGCTCCGAACTGTGCGAGGGCGTAGCTGCCAGCTAGCAGACCAAGGGTGCGACCGTCGGCATTGAACGATGCCAACAGATATGGCAGCAATGGAAAAACAATGCTTTCGCTCAGTCGGTCATTGAGCAGCGTTAGAAACGCACTAAATAACGTTGGAACGTGTGGACGGCGCACGTTCGATCGAGGCGGTTATTCACCTTCCCACAGTCGCTCGCCACTCGATCAGTTGCTCTAAGACGGCAGCGCCAACGCCATTGCTTTGCATGGTTTGAGCCTCTTCCACACCCTCCTCCAAGCTTTTGCTGACTCCGCACAACCACAGATAACAGCCTGTGTTCCAACGCAAGGACTGGGCCATCGGCCCCTGACCCAGAAGTGCTTCTTTGGCGTGGGTAGCCCAGACCTCCTCTGATTCCCAGCGGGGATCATTTCCGAAACAGCCATGATCACGGGGATGAACGATGTGTCGTTCGGGCTCACCTGAGTTGTGAATCCGCGCCGTGATCCCTGCCCGACTGACAGGCAGGTCAGTGCCGCCTTCTAAGCCCTTCACGGTGATGACTTCCTTTTCTCCGGCGAGCTCCAGGGCTTGCCAGGCTCGGTTTTCCGTCGGGGGATGGACAAAACCACTGACAAGCAGGTGATGCCCTTGGTGTGCGGTCCAAAGCAGCTCGGCGCTGGCTAGTGGAGGGCGTTTCCCGAGATCATCTCGAGCGGGAATCAGAGCCTCGCCCAGGGGGAAGTGTTCCGGTTGATAAATCAGGGCAAGACCATGCAGGTTGAAACCTGTTTGAACATCCTTGAGAGACAGTTCATGCAAGTTGAGCCCGATCGAAGCAAACAGTTCTGCGGCGGTGATTCCAAATTTCACCGGCATTCGCCTCCCTCCTTGCAAGACCACAGGCTGACCAGACCCCACCAACATCAAGGCCGTTAAGGGGTAGATCGGTGCCGTGCGGGATCGGCCATCAAAGGGCATGCCAAAGCAGATCGGCCGGCGTTGACCGGGTTCACTGAGAAGACAGGGACCAAGACGTTTATAGGTGTCGAGCATGCCGGTGAGCTCCTGAGGCTCGGGCCGGCGAATGCGATGGGCAATCAAAAAGGCGCCGATTTGAACGTCTGATGCTCCTCCCGTGAGCAT
>NZ_JAKUHK010000121.1:0-5864 GCF_023630655.1 Synechococcus sp. MU1655
ATCACTAGCTCTCCAGATTGCATCAATGCAATTCCTTCGGGCTGAATGAACTGACTCTTGTCCAATCTCCAGGCCCCTTTGAAATGTCCCTTTAAGGTATAGCAAACGATCATTTTTTCCCCTTTGGAGCCAATCATGTAGAGATCATTGGATTGAGGGTGAATTGCGATGCCGGAAGGGTTGAACGTGTCTTCTGAGTCGTTTAGGAAATCCTGATTATTGATTGCGAACACAGGTGAATGATCCATCTGCATTGATTGGAGGTCAAAGGCGTAAACGCTTCGCGTTCGATCATTTTTCTTTGACGAGCCTTTGCAAGCAATTAACAGGCGATTTCTTTCGACGTCATGGCATAAACCTTCCGGGTCTTGATCCTTGTCTAGATCCAGGCGGTATTGTTCATAAGGAGCATTGTTGCAGGTAAAGTCAGTAACTTTGTAGATTGCAGGGTGCTTTCCGGCTTTTAGTAAATAGGCCGTATTCCCTGCAATAACAATGTCTTCTGAATCGCCATCGTCATGCTTGATGTGCTCTGTAACCGTTCCAGAAATTAAATCGAAGATGTGAATCTGCACGGCCTCATCTTGCACAAAAGCCAGGGAGTTGTTGCTCTCTAGAGGTGATAAGCCAGAAATCTCTTTGTACTGATTTGGCAATGAATAGCTTTTTGCTGCATTGTTTAAGTTGTAAGGGAAGTTCATCGTATCTGTCCTATTGATTGACCCCATTGAGTTTAGTGTTGATGAATCTATGACGCATGGAGATCAGCTGTGTCTCAAGGTTATGCAACCACCGTTTTTGGCCGATCGCTCTTGACCTGACGCGCGCTTTTGAATCCATGGAGTTTTTCCTCAAGCAATCTGTTGTCGCAACATGACTGACCTCTTTCATGACAACAAAGCAAAGAAAACAATTTGAACATTCATCGCGAGGTTGTGTACCACAACTGTGTTGAAGTTCCACCATTGATGAGGCTCTATTCAGCGATCACTCCTTCAATCATGCCTCCTGACAAGGGCAGCAGACGTGCAAGCGCTGCCAGGATATGAGGCATTCATTTATGGAAAGGGGATCACCAAGAAGCACGAAAAGAGCAATCAAGTTAACGACTGGGTTGATCAGGAGCTTGTCGGCCCTTCGTGCACTTATTCAGTGTTGCAATCTCTAATTGCAACATCACAACCGTCGTCGTTTTTCATTTGCTCGTCATGCACATCTTCATTCATTGTTCTCAGGCTTTGGTTGGCAAGCAATTGTGTTTTGGTTGCCGACATTGACCAGTTTTAGTGTGCCATCGATCCCTTGAAGACGATTTATCACCTTCCAACGTCCACCGAGTGTATCTTGATAGATTTGATTTTGTGCGGGGGCTATGGGTCTGTAGGTCATTTTGGGACCGTCGGACCACTTGATCTTGATCAGCGTGCCGTCGCGAATCGTAGCCTGCTTGAGTGCTTCACCATTGAAGCTGCAGAGCATGGATTGTGCTTTGCGAACCCAGGTGTCAACCTTTCGATTATCAGATAACAGTGTGATTTCGTCATCTATCAGATTCACCCGTCCAACGATCTCTTGTGAATTACTTGATTCATATTGAAAGGTTGTGTCATTGTTCCATGTCCCTGTTTGGCTGAGGCAGCTTGCCTGGCCTTTTGCATCTTGTGGGTTAGGGCATGCTTCGATATTCAAGGTATTGTTGTTATTTCCTGTATAGGAAATGCTGATCCAGGGTCTGGAAGTGTCGTTGCTTTGCCAATAGCCCACGATGCTGTCATCACGATTGATTGGTGTGCATTCAATCGTTTTCAACTCAGGATGGGTGCTTCGGTATTGAGAGGATTGCTCTCCATTCAGATCCCTCCAGCCTTCATCACCTTTGTAGTTCAGATAAAGCCAGGCTTTGTCCTGGTAGAAGTTCATCCACGGGCTGTTTTCTGATGGTTGGTCGGGAGTGAAGAAACGCATACTCCCTCCCTCTTCTGTTCCATTCCAGGTTTTGGATCCGATGGTGATCGAAGTCTTCATTGCGTCTCCCTGGGTCCAAGAGCTGTATTGCACCGTTCCAATCTCTCCACATTGAAGGGTGCTGATATTTTTTTGAGGTGTGGGAAGACTTTGATATTGGCTACAAGCGCTCACGAGCACCCCTGCAACGATCATGGTTAGGCTGCGCATCACTTTCAGCTATCTGATTGCATTTTGATTCACTAATACGGTTGATGCATCAGTGGCAGCTCTGTGAATGTTGAAAACTTATCATTCTTTAAGTGGTTGGTGTTTGCTGGTTTCAGCTGGTTGCTGTCGATTCATGTGCTAGGAAGAATCGCTATCGACTAATTCTGCGATTTGAGTGCATTTAACTGTTTTTGTTGGTTATTAGGATCCTGGTTAATTGCTGATCGGGCAATTTGCGTTGATGAGAATTTCCTTAAAAACCACTTATATTTTGCTTTATGCGATGCTCGAATCGATCTGTAGGCGCTAAGCTTTGCTTGGAATGTAGGCGTTAGGATTAGTATTTAACCGTGGCATCCATGGTATTGATAACCATTTAGTGTTGCCAGAAGCTGTTTGTTGCTCTTTTGTATGTGTTCCCTTGGGTTCTTTTTGTGCCGTTTATTGTGGCGAGTTTCTGTTGCAGTGGACTGTCTATTATGAATGCCGAGATTTTGTGAATTTGCTGCTAATTGGCTGACATCAATGTATCGACTTGTCATTCTTGTACTGCAGTGATTCAAAGGTTCTGAATCTCATGGGGGCTTTCCCTTCAGTTTTCTTGGTTTTTAGCTTTGATGCCGTCTCGGCGTTGATTGTACCTTTTCTTTTTAAGCTTGTTGGTGCGGCTGCTCTATGGGTCGTTGGTGGCTGGCTGATTGGTTTGGCTCTCCGACTTTTAAGACGGTTCTTTAGGCAGGGCACTCTTGATTCAACACTAGTTAATTACCTTTTAAGCATCATTGGAGTGGTGCTTCGGGTTGTTCTTATTGTTGCCATTCTTGGCTTCTTTGGCGTCGAAACCACTAGTTTCGCTGCCCTGCTCGCTGGTGCTGGTATTGCGATCGGCGCAGCTTGGAGTGGCATGCTGGGCAACTTCGCTGCTGGTGTATTCCTGCAGCTTTTTAGGCCGATCTCGGTAGGTGACTATATCGATGGAGGTGGTGTTGAAGGCACTGTGAATGAGGTGGGTATGTTCGTCACCTCGATTACCTCTATCGACAATGTTGTGAATATTGTGGGCAACGCCAAGCTTTTTGGTGACACAATCAAGAATTACTCGGCAACGCCTTATCGCCGTGTTGATCTTGTTGCTCAACTCGATAACAGCGCTGATGTTGCTAGGGCGATCACTTTGCTGAAGGAAGGGATTAAGAAAGTTCCTAATCAAGCGAGTGAAATTGAGGCCGAAGTTGAGGTTCTTGAATTCAGTGAGAGGGGGCCACGTTTAGCTGTCCGTCCTTACGCACACATCAGTCACTACTGGCAAGTCTATTTTGATGCGAATCGCATGATTGTTGAAGTGCTAGGTCAGGCAGGCTTCCCCGTGCCTCGCATCCCTGTGGCGATGCAAAAAACCTCTTTGAACTGATCTTCTTTGCACTTATTTATGACCCTTGGGAAAGGGGCTAGGTGTTTAGCACCCATGGAGTAGTCGGCTTCATCCATTTGCAGTCAATTCTGCGGGCTTCCAGCCCGCAGAATTGACTGCAAATGGATGAAACCATTTCCGATGGTTTCTTCATCAGATGATGTTCTCAGGGCATGTGTATGGGCTGTATGAGCTCAGCAGAGCAGACGCTATCAGTCAGTACGATTTTGGGTGTTGTTCAGTCGTTGTAAGTGTGATGGAGCGTCAATCTGCACCAGTTCTGCGGCGATAATAAGAGTTTTTGTCTCGCTCTTGATTTAAATAGTGGCCCATTAAGGCCGCTCGCTTCTAAGAAAATGTTCGCTCCCCTGCTCACGCTGAAGGATGAAGAAGAACGGCAACTTCATTCCTTTCAAATCCATAACGCCGAATACGGTATCCCGATCAATTTTGCGAAACACGTCGTTAATCGGCAGCTGGTCGTAAATCATGGTTGCGCTCGACTTTCCCCGATAGGCTGTCATGCGCAACCGAGCCCTGGACTGGGATGTTGTAAGAAAAGGTAGAAGTGCTTGGAAGATGCGACCCACGATCGCTGACTTTGGCATGGGCAGATTCAACGCCGACCCCATCAAGCCGGGGTTGACGTTGGCAACGCCTCCGCGACGTGTTGAAAACACCAAGGGATGAACATCTTCGAGACTTTCAAAGCGTTTCCCATGCCAGTGATAGGTCTCGAGAAGTCCATCCATTGGGTGGTTGGTATGAAAGCCTTCGCCCTTCCAATTGCCAAGCATGAAGTCAACATCCACGGGCTCAAGTACATCGAACAACTCCAAAGCGTCTTTCGTTGTGGCACGGCCTGCCTTCAATCTTCCGCGTACGTTCATTGCAATTCGACTTCAGTTTTTGTAAGGGGGCGGCTAACGCAAACAATCAGCGGACGCGTCAGAAGTGCGCGCCGCTGATTGGCTCTGTTAGTTGGAATCCTTCGCGATTCTCATAGCGCAAGAATTATCGCTGACCGATGCGACGCACATCACCATCGAATGTGGGCACGCTGAGTACGAAGGGATCCGTCTCGTAGCAGAGAGCCTGCTCTTCGAGGATGCCGATCGCTATTTCCTCGCCCATACGAAGGCTGTCGTAGTAGTCAGAGAAATAATGCACGCCCGCCATATTGCGACCTATCGAGATGTTCGCAGCCAGCTTGTTGAGCTCTCCTTCCAGCGTTAGAGGGCAACAAGATTGGTTTGTTGTCCCATCTGGCTTGAATGTGGCGTCCTTCCCTTCGATTAAGTGGAAGGAACCACATCGTTCGAACTCCAGCCTCTTACCGCAGTCGGTCACCTGGTAGGCCCCCGCCTCAACAGAATCACCACACTTGAGGCGATCCAAGATGTGTTGCTTGCTGTGGAACCCAGCTACATCGTTGATCTTGACGAAGAGTGCGGAGGTGTTGAAAAAGGCTTTGAGAATGGTCACACATGCGCCTGCAACTGTGGCGTGTCCGGCGCCATAGGCAGGGTGCATCGGCGAACCTTCTGCGAAAGCCATCGGCAGCAGTGCCGTGGCGTCACCAGTAAGCAATTGGTTGTGATTACGAATTAAATCGACTACTTGTTGTAGGTCGCTGGCCATCTCGCTGAAGCAACCGCAGATCGTTGGGAAGCGGGATTCGATCTCATGCGCTTTTTCAATCCGTGCAGCCAGGGCCTCAGGGCGAAGGCGTAGATGGTTGTTGAACTTTTGGTAGCGCACGGCCTTGAGCCCACGCGTTGCCACCTCCGTCACCAGGCTGAGCACATGGGGGCCGCCCCAGAGGGCAAAGCCACCAGCGTTCAAGGGCACTTTCTGGCCACTGGCTGGGTCATGGAGCAGGCCTTCGCCTCCACCTGAAAGAAGATCGAACCCAGGATCAAACGGGGTGCCGTTGCCAAGCAACAGCAGGCAGGCATTGAGATAGGCCTGATACAGCGCATCCACGTGGACGTAAGTCGCCAGATCACGGGGTGTATGGATAAATCGACGCTGGCCGGTGAAGGCCTGCCCCGGCCCCGAGGACTTGCAGGGATCGAAACGATCCGCTCGGACTTCATAGCCCTGCTGAACCCGGTGCCAGTCATCCCACTTCATCATGTAGTCGTCTTGCTGCCTCGCCTCCAGCACGCGCTGGTCGATCCTCTGGGCACCGAAGTTGATGAAGCCTTGCTCTGGCGTGATGCCCTCGCTCGGACTGGCATTGCCGATGAGCATGAATTGCGAGAGATAGGGGCCT
>NZ_JAKUHK010000122.1:0-5820 GCF_023630655.1 Synechococcus sp. MU1655
GCGAGTATTGATGCCTTGATCAGTGGGCTTACGGGCATTGCTTTGCTCGGCGCGCCGCTGCTACAGGGGACGCCTTTGGCGTCTTTAAGTCCGATCGCCGATTCAATCTTGGTGTTGGTGGTGAGCATGGTCATCCTGAAAGATCCTGTGCAGACCTTTTTGAATTCGCTTGGACAGGCAGCAGGTGCATCTGCAGAAACCGAGATCGTCCGCAGCACTCGACTTGCTCTGGAAGACTTGCTGGCCGGGTTGTCATGTTGGCTGTTGGATCTCACCGTGATGCAGGTGGGCCGCACGTCTTTTGTGGTGGTGTATCTCAATCCCAATCAACCGATGGATGGGGCTGCCATAGATCTGATCCGAGAACGAATTGAGGAGCGCTGTGGGGAGCTCTTAGCCATGCCGGTGCGATCAGAAGTGATTTTGACCGCCACCCCTCCCTTTTCCACGACCGGAGCCTCCTAGGGTCTGGATCGAAGGATGAATCGTCGCTCCGATGCCTGACTGGGATGTAATTGTCATCGGATCTGGGATTGGTGGCCTGGTCACAGCATCACAACTGGCCGCGAAGGGAGCGAAGACCCTGGTTCTCGAGCGCTATCTGATTCCTGGTGGTTCTGGAGGCAGCTTTCGCAGAGAGGGATACACCTTCGATGTTGGTGCTTCGATGATTTTTGGCTTTGGAGAGAAGGGGCACACCAACCTGCTCACCAGAGCCCTGGCCGACGTGGGCCAACACTGCGCGACGGTTCCTGATGCTGTGCAGCTTGAATATCACCTTCCAGACGGCCTCACGATGGCTGTGGACAGGAACTACGACGACTTCATCACGCGAATGAGTGCCCGCTTTCCCCATGAAGCCAAGGGCATTAGCGCTTTTTATGAGACCTGTTGGCAGGTGTTTCGTTGTTTAGATGCGATGCCTTTGCTTTCTTTGGAGGATCCGGCTTATCTCGCAAAAGTATTTTTTAAGGCGCCACTTGCTTGCCTTGGTCTGGCTCGGTGGCTGCCTTTCAATGTTGGAGATGTGGCCAAAAAGCACATCAAGGATGAGGATCTTTTACGTCTGATCGACATGGAATGCTTTTGCTGGTCTGTGATGCCAGCAGATCGCACACCCATGATCAATGCAGGCATGGTGTTTTCCGATCGGCATGCCGGTGGCATCAACTATCCGAAAGGTGGCGTAGGTGTGATCGCCGAAAAACTCGTGGCTGGTCTGGAAGCCAATGGTGGCGAAATTCGCTACAAGCATCGCGTAACCAACGTTTTGATTGAACAAGGTCAGGCTGTTGGCGTTCGGCTTGCCGATGGCGAGGAGCTAAGAGCTAAGCGGATTGTGAGTAACGCCACCCGCTGGGATACCTTCGCCGGGAAAGAGTCACCACAGTCAACTCTGGTTGGCCCTGATCACACACCAGCCTCTGAAACGACATGGCGCAAGCGTTACCAGCCCGCATCATCATTCCTGTCCCTCCACCTCGGCGTTGATGCATCTGTGGTTCCTGAGGGTTTTCATTGTCATCACTTGTTGCTTGAGGACTGGGCCGAGATGGAAGCAGAGCAAGGGGTGGTGTTCGTATCGATGCCATCTCTGCTCGATCCTTCTCTGGCTCCAACTGGACGTCACATCCTGCACACCTTTACGCAGAGTGATATGCGCTACTGGAAAGGCCTCTCCCCCTCGGCTTATGCCGAGAAGAAACAGAAAGATGCCGATCGCTTAATTGAGCGGTTAGAGGCACTCCTTCCTGGATTAAAGAGTTCCATTGAGTTCAAGGAAGTCGGGACACCCCGCACGCATCGGCGCTTCCTTGGCCGTATGGGTGGTAGCTATGGGCCGATTCCGGCGAATCAACTTCCTGGGTTGTTGCCGATGCCGTTTAACCGCACCGGTTTGAAAAACCTGTACTGCGTTGGTGATTCCTGCTTCCCCGGTCAGGGGCTCAATGCAGTTGCCTTTAGTGGTTACGCCTGCAGCCACAGAATTGGGGCGGACCTTGGCCTGAACCCTTGGTCTCTTCCAGATTGATCGGTTAGCAGCAGCATCCGAGGCTGTGTTGGTTCTTTTTAACTCCTGTGATTGATTCGTGTGGGCAAGGAACCATTCTCCTCAAATTGCCAATGATTTAGCTGTGACGGTGATTGACAACTTTTTCGAGGCTCCATTAAATCCCACACTCCACACCACATGGCATAGGTAGATCATGCTTTGGATTGTTGTCTTTGCCTAAGGCTGGGCCACTCTGGTAACGCCCATCATGGAGTCCATCCCTCCCAGTGCCGCTGAATTGGCTCACGATCTCGAGAGGAGAGGGGAAGCCGTGTGGACTGAGTCTGTGGTTGTAGTTGTTCTGATTTTCCTAGTGTTGTGAGTAGTCATTGAAGGTTTGGGTTTAGCGATACCTAAGGTGTTGTAATAAGCAGCCTCTAAAGCATTCTCATAGTTCCTGAGGTGCTTCCTCAGGCTTGCCTCTGCCTCCATATTTGCAGTGGTTAGTGGTGGTTTAAGCATCACCCAATAAGGTGACATAAGGGGATCTATCGCGCAGCGGCTACCCTCGGGCCAATCCTTGGCAAGTTCAAAGGGGTTGCTGTTGGAGATAACATTGGCCATCCACTTAGAGTGCTTGCGATCTATCCAAGAGTGGGATTGTCTGATGCGAACTTTAATCACATTCGTCACAAATTTATCCCATTTGGATTGTTTCTCCAGGTTGTTCTGCTTCAGCCTCAGAAGGCGTAGGTAGTAACCATTGTGGTGTAATTGCTGTTTGAGGTAAAGGCGATCTCTTCTCTCTTGGCTAGTCTGTCTAATCTTCTGCTTAAGTTGCATGAGAGCCTCTGCAGAGGCTTGTTCTTGATGTTGTTCATGGGCTGTCTTCTCGCCAGGAGTCTTAAGAAGGGTGTCTAGATCGTTCTGGTAGGTGGAGAGATCTTGATGTGAATAGAGACATTTGCCATCAAGGATCTTCTTTTTTTGAGCCCCCGACGTGATGCTCTGGAATCGACTAGGCGAAGGAGATCTACTTGAATTGTTCATTGATGGTTCCTAATTGTGCAACATTTATCTGCGTACGCGCAGGCTTAAGCCCAAGTGGTTTTGTGGGAGGTTTAGGGGCTTCCCGGAGAGCTGTCTTGCCTTCTGTGCGTTTAATGCGATCACCAAAGTAAGAGCCCACATCCTCTGTCTTCTTTCTGCGCATTTCCTGAGCTTCTAATGAAGAACTCATTAGCGGCTCGGGTGTAAAGGTTTCAGTGGTTATTATTCTTCCTTTAGTTGTTTCTCAATTTTCCACGGACGTCTCTCCACGGTATTAAGAGTGGTAAGGCTCTACTGTGCAGCACTCGCCCTTAGCTCGGGTTGAAGCGTTGATGTCAATAGTTAATGGCTTAGTAATATTTAGTGTTGATGTTCTCACCCTCAAAAAGAGCTGTTCGAGGTCGGATATCTGCTCTCTATGTTTTTTGATACTCTGGATTGGCGGCAAGGATCCCCCATAGAGCTGATTAGTGCTCCAACTCTGATAATTGTTTGATCACTTTTATGGAATGGGATGGATTAGTCATCTGCGAAAATGAGCATGAAGCGCTCCCTCCAGTGTTTGGAGACTGGCTACGCTTTTCTATCCCCTATCAGAGCACTGATCAGGCTAGATCGTCTGCTTTTTGATCTACTTGCCCCCTTATGAAGTCCAGGCTTCGTGCTCTTGCGTATAACTGCTAAATCACATCGATTCCTGGATGGAGATGAATTCCTTTAATGCGTCCTTTAAGATGCATTGGTATACCTAGGCTCTCTTAACCGTTCATGCGATTGGGTGAATTCAGGAAAGGTCGTGAGGCAAGCGTATTGGTTGGGTATTACGGATCCAATGACGTGATCAAGCCCTTGCCGGGTTCTGCGGAGGATCGATGAACGAATGCCGCCATTGTTTTCAGCTCTCCCCGTTGATTCGTGGGACGTTGATCAGCGTCTACTTGGCTTTGGTTTTGCCATTGCCAGCCCTGGCACCCGAATCTCTGAGGTTGTGGCTGTTTGCTGCTGTTCCATTGGGATTGTTTGTTGTGTTGGCGATGCTCAGTGAACAAGTCACCGTCACAGATACTGGAATCACTGTTGGACACCCGCTTTGGAGCAGCTGGCTGCTGCGTCGAGGATGGAGCCTGGAATGGGCCGAGATGAAAGCCCTCGTTCCTGTGGGTACGAGTCAAGGCGGGAAGGTGTTTTACATCACAACCCATGATCAGAATCACCGTCTGCTTCCCCAGCGTTTAGAACACTTTGATCGTTTTCTCGATCTGATTGAATCTAAGAGCTCATTGCGAACGACAGGAATTGGTAGGTTGACCCCTCCTTGGACTTATCAGCTTTTGGCTGCATTAGCTGGTTTGATGCTTGTTGGTGAAGGTTTCATAGCTATTGCTATTCATCAAGGTTTGATCATTATTCCTTCATGATCTGGTAGCTCTAGAGGGATTTATTCATTGTTTGAATTAAAGAGTAAGAATGAAAAAGAGTTCTTTTTGGGCTTCTGTTGTGCAGCTAAATGACTTCTTGCTGTTTAATTTAGATTAGCGGCACTGATAGCAGATTGTGGAGATCAGTGCCACGTTTAAGATAACGAGGCTTCCCGCGATCACAAAACTAGTCATGGTTTTGACAAGGGAGCCCAGTTCTAGTGAGCTGAATCGTTATCGTCTTAGCAGTAACTTTTGCTACCAATAGCTTTGGTTATTCCACTATCGCTGCTGGCTTAGAGCGAATCAGCTCTCTCGCCCATTCTGTTTTAGGCAGAGAGCCTTGAAAAGCAGCTGTCCAGGGTGGCAAAGCGCAAAGGGCCTTCTGGGCTATTGGCTCGGCCACACGGCCTGTGACGCCATGCTCTAACTTTCTGAGCTTCTCAGAGGCCCATACCCAAAACTCAGCTCAGCCAAGATCATGAGAGAGGACAACGTCGGCGGATGCTGTTTCGTCAGAAGTCACCGATACATCTCGATGGGGCAATTGATTGGGTGATTTCCCTAACCAATTGCACCGATCGAGCTATTGCACAAGCCATCACACGACCCACTCTTAGTCCCTGATGTTTTCAAGGCTGAATCGGTAGCCCTGTTGGCGAACGGTTGTGATGCCGCCCCCATCTCCCAATCCTGCTTGTTCCAGTTTGCGCCTCAGTGTGAGTACCTGGGTGTCAACGGATCGTGGTCCTCCACTGAAGGGAGGCCATGCCATACGCAGCAATTCCTGTCGACTTCGCACCATTCCGGGTGGCATCAACAGAGCACAGAGCAAGGCGAATTCCCGTGGGCTGAGCTCAACAGGCTTCTCTCGCAGGGTGACCTGTCGAAGTAGGAGGTGAACTTCTAGGGGGCCAACACTGACGCGCTCCTGAAGACCGCTGTGGCCTCGTTTCAGCAATGTGCGGCAGCGTGCAGCTAACTCCTCGAGCCCAAAGGGCTTACGGAGCACGTCGTCAGCACCATCGTCGAGTAGTCCTACGACCGGTTCAGCGCCTGTGCGTGCGGTTAAGACAATGACTGGCGAGCGCAATTGCTGTGCCAAGCGCAAAGCTGAACTTTGCTCAAGGAGCTCAGCACAAACCAACAGATCAGGAGATTGGTCCTGACAAAGCTCTTGAGCTTCTGCAGGGGAGGCAACCGCTGCAGTCAGGTGCCCGTCTTGACGCAGACGCTGAACCAGAACAGTTCTCAGCGTGGGATGGGGCTCAACAACCAGAACCCGGAACGGTTCTCGAGGTTGACCTGCAGACGGCAAAAATTGTGAAGTGGAGACCAAGTCAGGACTGTTGTCCAGAA
>NZ_JAKUHK010000123.1:0-5818 GCF_023630655.1 Synechococcus sp. MU1655
GGGTTCATCGCCCTGGCCATCACGCAGGGCCGACTGGCAGCACAGGCATGACCTTGCAGGCTTCAACGCTTGCCCTAGCAGGCATTCTTCTAGCAGCAGTGCTGGATCGCAGCATTGGCGATCCATCTGGCTGGCTCCATCCAGTCGTCGTGATGGGATGGGGCATTCAACGGATGCGTCTACGTGCCGAGAGCTGGGCGATGGACAGCCCGATCAAGCTGTCGATCGCCGGTTTCCTCATCACAGTCACGCTTGTGCTGACAAGCGGATTCAGCGGTTGGCTGCTGGAACAACTGGTGCTGGGACACTGGGCGGGCGGCCCTGGCTGGATCAAGAGCTTCGCCAGCGTGTGCTGGGTTCTGGCCCTGGCCAGTGCCTTGGCAGGGAAAAGCCTGGAAGCCGGTGTGCGCCGCGTACTCCAGGCTCTTCCAGCCGACCGCAACGAGGAGCCTATCGAGGCCCGACAACGCCTCAGCTGGATCGTGGGACGTGACACCACGGAACTCAGCGTGGATGAGATCCTTCGCGCCACAGCAGAAACAGCCAGCGAAAATAGCGTGGATGGCCTGTTCGCCCCGTTGTTCTGGATGCTCGTAGGGGCTGGCCTCTGGTCGGCGGGACTGATCAACGCACCGGGGCCTCTCGCTCTGGCCTGGTCGTTCAAAGCAGCAAGCACGCTGGATTCCATGCTTGGCTACCGCAAGGGACGACTGCGCTGGCTGGGCACCGCCGGTGCGCGTCTGGATGACCTGCTCACATGGATGCCCTGCCGACTGGTAATGCTGACGCTGCCACTCATCAGTCAGCCCATCAGTCGATGGTCATCCCTCGTGCTGGCCGCAGAACGCGACGGGCGGCATGACCCTTCCCCCAACGCCGGCCGTTCAGAAGCGATCTATGCCCACTGTGCAGAAGTGCAACTCGGGGGGCGGAACCAATACGGGGCTCGCTGGATCGACAAGCCATTGCTGGGCGATGGCTTCCTGAGCGCCAGCCAACAAAGTGTGGCCAACATTCTCAATCTCAGCAGGAGATTAGAAGTGCTCTGGCTGCTGATGGCCCTCGGATGCAGCCTCTGGATCTGACCAGCCGATCTCTCAAGAGACGCGATACTGGTCAGTAGGCACCACGATCCATGGGTAAAAGCAGCACTCCAAACGTACGCAGAATGATCGCCAAATCCAGAGGGAACGAACGACCTCTCGAGTAGGCCAAATCAAGCCTCACCCGCTTGGGATAGCTGAGATTATTGCGACCACTCACCTGCCACAACCCGGTTAAACCAGGCCGCACAGCCAAAACCTCATCCATGAAAGGGCCATAGCGCTCAATCTCCTTATCCACAATTGGCCGTGGCCCCACCACACTCATCTCACCACGTAAAACGTTCAGGAACTGTGGCAGTTCATCCAGGCTGGAACGCCTTAAGAAACGACCGATCGGGGTAATGCGAGGGTCCTGACGGAGCTTGAAATCACGCTCAAACTCAGCACGCATTTCCGGTGAGTCGGCCAGCACGCGTTGCAGTACAGCGTCGGCATCAGCGCGCATGGTGCGGAATTTGATGCAACCAAAACGGCGATATCCACGACCAACACGTTTCTGGACATAAAACACTGGACCAGGTGAACTCAGGCTCACCAAGGCAGCGATCAACAAAAAAGCGGGCGATCCAAGTCCCAGAGCCAGCAATGAAAAGGCAATATCACCGCTTCGCTTGAGCGTGCGCCCCAACCTGCTTTGTTTTCGAACCAGTGCCACCGACGTGAGCACCGAGGGAGGAGCTGACAACAACTCGAGATGCCGCTTCGTCGCACGCCGACTGAGACTGGAACCACCGGCCTGAAACGACGTTGCACGCAGACCAAGTTGCATCAAGTAACCCTTGAGTCTCACCCCACTGAACCGCAACAGGGCCTAGCCAAAAGGGAAAAATGGCCAGTCACCGCAAAGGCACAGGAACCACTGCTGATTTCGACTCGCAGTAGCGCACCCTTCGCAGCGGTGGATAACAGCATTTGCTGACAGAAACAGATCAAGAAGTCTCTCAGCCAATTGCGGCAAAGAGCAAGAATTCCGAAGCTAGGGCATGACTTCCACCGAAACGTCCATCAGCGCACTTCTCGAAGAAGCTCTCCAGGAGCCAACGATCGGAGAAACAGGGAGCTTTCGATGGCACGCCACTGCGATTGGAATCGCGGCGTTATGGATCGACGCGTCTCCGCCTTCCACACCACCATTTGAAAATGCTTTAAAGGAAGGTTTAGAGATTGGGCTGGATTTAAGCCGGGAAGAGCGTGAATTCCATCAAGTTAGCCAGGGGCTAGTCCTCTTGTTTCATTCTTAGTCGACCGAAAATCTACTCTGCGAACATCCTAGACAACTCCAAAAAGAATGAGTGATACAAAACACGCCGTGACCAGCAATTCATAGCAATCAAAAAGAAGAAGCGCATATAACTGAAGCTGCGGACAACTAGTCTATTCCCAAATAACATTTAGGATCGTCAATCAAGATCCGCACAACTCCCCTGACCATCCCAGATACCTTTAAGAACCGATTCAGACCTCAACCATCTTTCCCCCATTTTTGGGACTTCAGGGAGAGAATAGGGCGATGCCGATAGGCGACGCCTCCCCATTTGCTGATGGGTTCCACGACCAAATAGAACGAATCACCACAACTCTTTTTCTGTCTTTTGCTCCACGAAGTCTTTACACAAACTTCTGAGTCAGTGAGAGACATTTGAGGATTCACCTAACTCTGTTACTGCACACCCTGACGTTTCTAGGCACACCCAAGAACACCAAGGAATAAAAAAGTCCCTCACCAGAACGGGTTGGGGACACCAGAAGATCTACCAGGACCTACTTAGAACAGAGATGCTGAGATGAAGCCGGCTTTACCCCAAATAAGTTTCCCTTAGAGGCTCTGAGCGTTGTTTTCCGAATTCGCGCTCGAACATACCAACACAAAGAATGTCGCTGAAGGAGACGCCCTGACACCCCCCTGAAACATCTCAGGACGAGGCTTCTGACAGAAAAAGACCCCTGGGTGCTCAACCCCAGAGGTCCGGTCCCTCATGAACTGCTCGACCCCATCAGGATCGGACGGGCATTGGGATCTGGATACGGAGAGAACCGCCAACAGGAGTACGGGTCCCCCCTTCATCCAACTCACGAAGGGAAATGCCCTGGACGATTTCAAGGGACCAGCCCCCCCCTATGGAGATCCTGGACAACCAGGCATCTACGCCAGGCACAAAAAAATCAGGACGCGTGAACGCCCTGCCTCTAACGGCATACCCAAGCCTGGGGTCATGCCTCTTTGATTCGATCTGACATCTACTCATGGAACGAAGACTCCGTCCAGACGACCGTGTTGCCGCCAATCGGAACCTGCTTTGGAAACTCCCATGCAGCGATCGAGCGATAGATGGGATGCCTTAGAGAGTGATATCAACGAGCCAGACTTTGAATAAATGAACTTGATATACCTTAAGAATGGCAACTTGAGTGCACTTTATTAAGGCCTATCAGTGCTAAAGTATCTAATACTCTACGCAAGCTTTTGACGGATAAAAACCTTGCCCGAAGCCAACAATATCGAAGAACTTGGCCTCAGATTTTACACCAAACCTTTAACTTCTAAAACCTACCTCAACTCTCATTAGCTAAAAATGATTCAAAACTTTCGCATTAAATACCTCAAGCAATTCATACTGGTTACTTACATTGCTTACCTTGCCGCGATTCTATTGACGGCACCCTCTTACAAAGAAAACTCAATAATCACCACAGTTTCAACCTTGCAATTAGCCTCATGCTCGCTGGCCAGCATAATCATACCTTTCATATTAAACTTAAGAAGCGGAGGGATAAAGCTTACCGAATTCTCCATATGGATCTTTTTAGCCTTGGGCTTTGCTTTTTTAGCAATGGACGATAGCTTCATGTTTCACGAGCGAATAGATTACATGATACATTCGGCATTTGGCTGGAAAGAGACTCGCTTAAGCGACAGAATTGACGACATAATTGTTGGCATTTATGGAGTCATTGGTGCTTTTTTCGTTTTTTACAGCAGAAGTTATTTTCGCTTCTCCACAAGGTTTATGAAATTCGCCAAATATTCTCTTGCAATGGCTTTTATAATGGTTGCATGCGATTTCAGTCCATATTTCAGATTGCCTATCCACGTCCACCAGTACCTGGCTCATCTTGAGGAGTGGACCAAAATATTTGGCGGAGCCTTCCTTTTAATTGGGCTGCTATGCGCTATCGAAGACGCCTCAAAGCATAACAAATCTCAGAACTCTGCAATAGACTGATCTTTGCTTTGCAACTAGTGGGGTCTAGTTCTTGAAGCAGAAACAAAATTCCTGAACAGCGAAACACTTATAAAGGCTTAGCACCTAAAAGTAAACTTCTGCTTTGCCGCCAAATCATCTGCTCATAGAAACCGTGAGGCAGGAAAAACTACCAGACCCATTGCCTTGCATTCATGGGTTTCCGATCAGTCCTGAGACAAACTAAAACGAAGAGGGTGGAATTATATATAGGGTTAAAAATCACCTTCAATCTCGATTTAGGGCCAAACAGAAGAGAAGATACTGATTTCCAACAAGACATCCAATAACACTTCGTTTGGACTTGTTGGACCACTAACCAAAACCCTCGAAACGACTTCACTTCCAGCGAGGTCAGACAACAGAACCCAAGCAAAAAAAAGGAAGGCCTTCCACAACCTCCCCCATGACGACGCATCCCCAAGGACCACCTCCTTGGGTTAGGAACAGTTTTATGTATCCGGATGAACTCTTTTGTAGGGACAAGCACCAAATCCCTATGAGGTCAGCAGACCAAAAAAAAGGAAGGTTTCTCAAAACCTTCCTCCTCGCCGTGCTGTCCCGTGTGAGGAACGAAGCCATTTTTATGTATCCAGTTGAACTCTTTTGTAGGGACAGACACCGATTCCCTATACGGTCAAAACCAAAAGAAAGATCTCTGAGACGTGAGTCACAGAGGTTATGTAGTGCTGTTTTGCGGAACCCCCTATTCAGTTCCCGCCGTTACGGAAGCGGACTGCCTGCGCATTGGTCTGACCGACAGCAATGACCTCTTCAACGCAACCGTTACACACCTTGTTCTCTTGCTTCACAGCACAGAAGCCAAGAGCGCTTGCTGACTAGGAAATAGCAGAGAGACCAGTAGCTGCCATCTGAATGACGCCATTGGCAAGTATCGCGTTGTTCTTGCCACCGCAGTCTTTCTTCGAGCTGCTGGTTTCCCTGCTTGCGTTCTCGCCGGACAGGGGAAAGAGTGAACTGCAAGGACCCAATGGACTGAGAATGCTCCCTAAAGGCACATTTCAGATGAGATAACCGCCCATCATTAAGAGCATCACAAGAATGGTGGCAAAAAAGCGCTTATTCGGACTCATCTAAAACGGAGAGGGTGGGATTCGAACCCACGAGGGTGTTACCCCTACACGATTTCGAGTCGTGCGCATTCAACCGGGCTCTGCCACCTCTCCAAACGCTTCACGAGCGTCATCCCATCTTAAGGCTCCACCGCTTGATTGCCTGAGTCGATGGGATTGACCATTCACGCGCAAATACCAACGACGATCTTGGCCTCCCAGTGGGCGAAGCATCAAACCAGGGCTTTGCAAGCGTTGACCTGGCAGCAAAGGAGGCTCTCCCTGATGCTCAGCCCGAACGGTGTGCGCTAGTTCAGTCCAACAACGGCTGTGATCGCTCGCCACTGGATCCATCACCACGACCCAGTCCAAGCGTGGGTGTCCATAACCATGCCCA
>NZ_JAKUHK010000124.1:0-5807 GCF_023630655.1 Synechococcus sp. MU1655
GCTGGAAGAATGCCGAAGCAAGCGCAAGCTCGGAGCATCGCTTGAAGCGGCCGTTCGCCTCGAAGCGCGCACCCCCGCACTCCAAGACGCCCTTCACTGGCTCCAAAGCAAAGGGGATCAAGAGGTGGATGGCCTGCGCGACTGGCTACTCGTGTCCCAGTTGCAGCTTGGAGGCGAGCCCTGGGCCGAATTGCTGGCCAGTGATGACAACGAGCTCGCCGCGATCGAAGTAGCCCTGTCTCGAGGTCAGAAGTGTGAGCGCTGTTGGCATTATGAAAGCGACATCGGTCAGAACAGTGATCACCCAGGCTTGTGCGGTCGCTGCGTGTCCGTACTGGAACGGCGCTAATAGTTAGATCCAGTGGTCTGCATCGATCAATTGCTCAGGAGGCAGGGGCCCGATCAGCCTCTCCTCCCGCTGAGGATTGAGTGGACCGCGCAACAATTCAGCGGTTTCAAGTGCCGCTCCATCAGGCAGCACGGTTCGATCCGGATCAAAATCCGTGGGATGGGTGGTGCAGCTGCTGAAGCCACGAAAGATCAACACTTCAAGGGCTTCTTCTTCCCATTCAGAGGTCTGCACAGTTCCTCGGAGGCGCAACACGCGATCGGGACGATCGCGACTGATCGCTTCAAGAGCCGGCAACAACGAATCAGAACTCACCAGCCACCCGCCCTTGACGTGGCAGACGCACGAGGAGCCACTGGAGGAGCCCCACCACATAGGCCACTAACGCCACATAGCCAATAAATGCGGCAACAGCCTCACTCCACTGACCACCGAAGACGAAATCGAACAAACGCTCGGCGACACGATGCAATCCCTGGGGGCCTTCCAGCCAGGCCAAGCACTCAGCACCGCTCAGTTGGTCCGCACAGCGCAATGCCGTGGCTGACATCCCCGCCGCAAGCAAAGCAAATCCACTGAGCGCCCAGCGCCAAATACGAACGGTCAGCGGTAGGGCACTACCCGGCGCACTGTCCGCCAGCTCTTCATTGAGATCCACCCAGAACCACACCGAAACCGCCATCAGGACTGGGGCAAGGAAGGCCATGACATAGCCGATCGGACGCCGATCGGTGAGCAGCAACACACTGATGGGAAGCAGGCTTGCCACCTTCCAGTACAGACCCAGCAATCGCACAATGGCTGGCTCACGCCGCACCCCTGCCCAGATCAGCAACACAAGCGGGACGCCGAGGGCAAACGTTGCACCCAGGCGATACGTCAGCCAAACCAAACTGCGATAGGGGAGATCAGGCACCAGGCAGGTTCAAGGTGGAGCCATTATCGATGCCATCGACCTAGCCCTCAAGATTGGTAAGGTCCAATACATGGTTCCGTTCAACCCCCTCGATTGGTTCCGAGGCTCCGGAGCCCAGGCCAAGTGCCGAACGGCACTCAGTGGCTGTGCCTCTCTAGAGGAGGCTTCAAAAGATGTCACCAATCAACTTGGCTCGGAAAAAGGCGATTTAGCCCTGGTTTTTGTTTCCAACCATTTCGCCAGCGATCTGCCGCGGTTGCTTCCGCTTCTCAGCCAGCGAATCCAGGCCGAACACTGGATTGGTTTTGTTGGAGGCGGCGTTGTTGGAACGGACAGTGCCGGGCGATCGCAAGAGCTGGAACAGACCACGGCCCTCAGCATCACCCTCTTAAATCTCCCTGGAGCTCAGCTGAAGCCGTTTCAACTGGACACTGGCTCTCTCCCGGACCTTGATGGACCGGTTCAAAACTGGCAGGACTGGGTCAGCGTGGACCCAGCAAACAGCCGCTCCCTGTTGCTGTTCATCGATCCCAGTTGCGGAGCGATCAACGACCTCATCAGCGGCCTGGATTACGCCTATCCCAACGCTGCGATCATCGGAGGAATTGCCGCACCCCATAACGCCAGCCATGGATCCCTGCTCCTCAATGGTCGGATCATCAATGGTGCCGCTGGGGTGAGCATCGGTGGCGACTGGGTTCTTGATCCGGTTGTTGCCCAGGGCTGCCGACCGATTGGTCCCGTGTTTGCGATCGAACAAGCCCAACGCAACGTCCTGCTGGAACTCAGCGATGGTGATCGTCGCGACACGCCTGTGGCCTGCTTACAACGCGTCCTGGCCGATCTCAGTGCGGAGGACAGAGAGCTGGTGCAGCACTCCCTGTTCCTTGGGGTGGAACGTCGCAATCTGATGCAGGAGTGCCCCAGCGATTTTCTGGTACGCAATCTGATTGGCGTCGACCCACGAAATGGTGCAGTCGCCGTCGCTGAGCGGGTCCGCCCAGGCCAACACGTGCAGTTTCAGCTCCGAGAAGCGCAGTCATCAAGGCAGGAGGCACGCCAGCTGCTGGAGGTCAGCCAAGAGCGTTGTCCCTTGCCACCTCCCCTCTGCGGTCTGTTGTTTGCCTGCCTCGGTCGAGGGAGCGGGCTGTTTGGAGAAGCCAACGGTGATGTTTCGATCGCTCGAGACGTGATGCCCAATCTTCCAATCGCCGGAGCGTTCTGCAACGGCGAGATCGGACCCTTGAGCAACACCACCTACCTGCATGGTTACACCGCTTGCTGGGGCTTACTCCGCCACGCACCTCTTGTTGAGTCACCTGAGGGCTGATGCGCCAGCACGTCAATCCCCTCAGCCGCTTCTTTCAGTTGCCGCTGGAGCTACCGGCGCCACAGAAGCTGTTTGCGCATCCCAACCTGCCGATCCATCTCGATATTGGTTGCGCTCGAGGCTTTTTTCTGTTGGAGCTGGCGGCGATGCAGCCCGATCGAAACCACCTCGGAGTTGAGATCCGCAGGCCCCTGGTGCAAGCAGCCCAACGGGATCGTGACCGGCTGCAGCAGCACAACCTTCATTTTTTATTTTGCAACGCCAATATCAGCCTGGAAGCTTGGATGGCAGCGTTGCCACCAGACCAGTTGCAGCTGGTCAGCATTCAGTTTCCAGATCCCTGGTTCAAACAACGCCATCGCAAACGCCGAGTGCTGCAACCCGCCCTCTTGCATGCCATCGCCGCCGCACTCCATCCCGGCCGACATCTGTTTCTGCAAAGTGATGTGTTGGCAGTGATCGAACCGATGGTGGCCCTCGTGGAGCTCTCCAACTGCTTTGCCCGCCCGAAAGACGATCCACAGCCATGGCGAACCAGCAATCCCTTGCCCGTAGCGACGGAGCGGGAGCGCTACGTCCAGGACCAGGGACAACCCACCTATCGCGTGCTGTTTGAGCGCACCCAGGCTGCGCTTCCAGCATTAAGGGATCTGGAGATGGCTTGGCAACAGGTTGATAATTCCAAAGACGCTGCACCCACACCTCATGGCTGAGGCTCCGGCCCCACCACCTTTGTTGTTGCGCTGGCAAGGAGTCCTGCCCGCGAGTGATCCGCAGCGCAGACGCCTTCGCTGGTTGGCCAGCATCCTGCTCATGGTTCTGCTCGCAGGACTGCCCTTCCTCACGCGAACGGGACTCGCGCTCGTGGTTCTGGCTTGCGGAGCGCTGTGGATCCTCTGGTCCAGCGTGAGCCAACCGCAGCGCATCGGTGCCATCAGCGCCTGGGTGCTGTTGTTTGTTGGCATCGCCCTACTCGCAACAGGATTCTCCCCTGTTCCTGCCGCAGCCGCGAAAGGCTTGATCAAACTGCTCAGCTATCTCGGTGTGTATGCCCTGATGCGCCAGCTACTGGCCGAACGACCCGAGTGGTGGGACCGACTCTTGGCCGCGTTGCTGGGCGGTGAATTACTCACCAGTGTGATGGCCTTGCGCCAGCTTTACGGACCCACTGAGGAGCTCGCACGCTGGGCCGACCCCAACTCCGTAGCCGCAGGGACGATCAGGGTTTATGGCCCCCTAGGCAACCCCAATCTGCTGGCGGGATATCTGGTGCCAATCCTGCCGTTAGCGCTCGTTGCCTTGATCCGCTGGAGGGGCTGGGGGGCACGTTGCTATGCAGCTATTGCAGTGGGTTTGGGAGCAACAGCCACCCTGTTTAGCTACAGCCGCGGGGGCTGGCTCGGCATGCTCGCGGCCCTTGGTGTGCTGGTGCTGCTGCTCGTGTTGCGTGCCATCCGCAGCTGGCCAAAACTGTGGCGGCGTCTCGTCCCCATCGCTCTGCTGGTACTGGCTGGTGTGGCCTTGGCGATCGCAGTCACGCAGGTGGATCCGATCCGTACACGGGTCGCCAGCCTGCTGGCGGGACGAGGCGATAGCTCCAACAACTTCCGCATCAACGTGTGGTTGGCCGCAGTGGAGATGATTCAAGACCGGCCCTGGCTCGGCATCGGGCCAGGCAACGCCGCCTTCAATGCCATTTACCCCCTCTATCAACAACCCAAGTTCAATGCCCTGAGCGCCTATTCCGTTCCCCTGGAACTCCTCGTTGAAACGGGCATTCCAGGCCTAATCGCTGCTCTTGGGTTAGCGGGAGCCAGTCTTCGCAACGGCCTCACAGCCCTGCGCTCAACGGCTGCCCTGGCGTTGCCCTGGCTGGGCTGCCTTGCCGCCATCGCCGGACTGGTCGTCCAAGGGGCCACGGATACGATTTTTTTTCGACCAGAAGTACAAATCATCGGTTGGTTTTGCCTGGCAACCCTGAGTCAGGCTCACCAGACCAGCCATGAGTAACGCACTAATTTTGGCTGGCTTCGATGCTGGCCAAACCCATTGCCGCTGCAAGCTGAGCCGTTGGCACAACGGGACCTGGCAACCGCTAGGCGAGGGCCAGGGCAGTGGCGTCAGCCATCTCCAAGCCAGCGGAGGCGAAACGCGCTTCATGGAGGCCCTTCGCAGCAGCCTGCAAGCCGCCAATCCCGACGGGCTGGAGATCACAGCTGCCGCCGTTGGTGCCAGCGGAGTGGAGCAGGGCACAGCGCTTCAAAACCGTGCCAGAGATTTGTTATCAGCCAGTCTCGAGCTGCCAAAAAAGCACTGCGTCGCCACAGGCGACGAACGCACTGCCCTGCGTGGAGCCTTCCCCAACGATGCCGGCGTTGTGCTGATCAGCGGCACGGGAATGATCGTGGTTGGACGCAACGACAGAGGCCTTGAAACACGTTGCGGCGGATGGGGATGGCAACTGGATGGAGCAGGGGCTGCCTTTGATCTCGGCCATCAGGGGCTACAGCTCAGCCTGCGCATGGCCGATGGCCGACTTCCAGACGGACCACTGCGCAAGCAGCTGTGGCAAGTCCTTGGTTGCCGCACAGCCACAGACGTCAAGGCCTTCGTTGTTCAGCCCGATTACCAACCAGCCCAGCTCGCTCAATTGGCACCCCTCGTCTGCGCCGCCGCGGAAGCCGGCAATGTTGAGGCCGCGGCCATTCTCGACCGCTCCGGCGATGCTCTTGCCGAAGCAGCTCAAGCCGTGGCTTCCACCCTGGGGCTCACCAAGCCCAAACTCTGCGCCAGGGGTGGGGCACTGCAGAACCTGGCACCCCTTCAACAGGCTGTAGACACGTCCCTACGCCGTCGCCAGGTGGATGCACGCTGGGATGAACGGAGTGGTGACGCCTGCGATGGAGCGCTCACCCTCGCCCTCGAAAGCTGCTGATCAAGAGGCGTTGAGATGCTGCTCTGCCGCTGCGGCCAAGCGGGAGGTCCAGTGATCGACCACCGCTTGATCGGCCGCCTCAACCATCACGCGCAGCAGTGGTTCAGTCCCACTCGCCCGCACCAGCACACGGCCGTCATCCGCCATTGAAGCCTCCGCCTCTTGAACCAGGGAATGGAGGGGAGCACAGTCCGCCCAACCCTTTCTGCGCTCGCGATTCTCAACGCGCACATTCACCAGTTTCTGGGGGTAGGCCTGAAAGCTCTGATCCACCCAC
>NZ_JAKUHK010000125.1:0-5757 GCF_023630655.1 Synechococcus sp. MU1655
TGTCTTGGATTTAGCTAATTAATTGTTGTGTTGATTTTATGGTTGTCGCAAGTGAAATACTTAATCGAATTGTTGGAGATCTTTGAATACAGGAGATTTGTGTAACAGTGAACTCTTGGTGATTGGAATTTCTGATTGCTATTCATCCGAAGGATAATCTCTAAATCGTTTTTCCGCAATGGTTGTAGTCGATTTGAAAAGGTATGGCTACGATCTATACAGAGTCTGGATCAATGATGTCTTCTCAGTTGTTAAGTGATGTTCAACTTTATCGAATGTCGATGCCGGATCATGAATGTCCATGGGGTCTGAAAGCGATTGAGTTGTTGCAAAAGCGACAGATCCACTTCGAAGATCATCGTTTGACCAGTCAGGAACAGGTTGATGCTTTTAAGCAGCGCTATGGAGTCCCTACGACGCCACAGATTTTCAGTGGTACAGAACGAATTGGTGGTTACAGCGATTTAGCCGCTTTACTTGGTGAGGATGTGCAAGGGGTTGATTATTCCTATACGCCGGTGATAGCCGTCTTTGGCACGGCTTTGCTGATGGCCATTGTTCTTGGCGACAGCATGATCCAGCACTTTATGGGTTTTTCCATCTGTGCTTTAGCGATGCTCAAGCTCATGGATGTTGAATCCTTTACCAATAGTTTTGTGAAATATGATCTTCTCACCCAGCGTTTACCCATATGGGGAAAGCTTTTCCCAGGGGTCGAGTTACTCATTGGTTTAGGATTTTTATATGAACCTCCCCTTGTGATTGCAGGTTGGGTTGCTTTTATTGTTGGTGTACAGGGAATGGTATCTGTTATAAAAGCTGTTTATATTGATAAGTTAGCTTTGAATTGCGCTTGTGTAGGAGGTAATACCAAAACACCCCTTGGAATTGTAAGTTTTACGGAATATGCGATTCAGAGTGTAATGGGTTTCCTTGTGGCCTTTCAGTTAGCATTCTGAGATGTTATGGTTTAAATCGTTTTCGATTTTAGTGTTCTTGGGTAATAATTTCTCAGTTTCTTAGGTTGTTGTTTTGTGATTTTTAGATGTTTTGATGGATTGTTTTCGTGGGTTATGGTGTTGTTTGGGTGTGAGTTTTTAAGTGCCGATATCTTTTGATTGTTTTTAAGGTATAAAAAATAATGAATTCTCTGGCTGTTCTAAATTTTATTTTACCTTCTAGTGGCTTGTTGATGGCCGGCTGAATTGTGATCTGAATCGCAACCACTGGATGCAGACCATCACAGAGGTCGAAGCATGATTCCGATGAGGACAAGAGCCGCTGTTGCGATCCAAAATCCAGGCACCACGAGTTGCTCTGGTGTACCCCCCAATTCGAAGTGGTGGTGAAGGGGTGACATGCGGAACACTCTTCGCCCAACTCCATCAGCACCTTTGGTTGCTTTAAAAACCCACACCTGAATAATTACGGAGAGAGATTCCGCCAGGAAGACTCCACCCATCATCAACAAAGGCCAAAGGCTGTTTGTCAGCAAGGCCACAGCGGTGAGAGCCGCTCCCATGGCCAGAGAACCGGTGTCTCCCATGAACACTTTGGCTGGATTGCGATTGTGCACAAGAAAACCAAGCCAACAGCCCGCCATGGCCATGCAGAACCCAGCAAGGCTTGGATCTCCGCTGTTTCCGCGCAGTGTGAGCTGGAGTGCCATGCCTGTGAAGACCAAGGCACCGCAGCCGGCGGCAAGACCATCCAGGCCATCGGTGAGGTTTGTGGCGTTGCTTTCCGCCAAAAACACAAAGACTGCGAGCGGCCAAATCAGCCAGCTGAAGGGAAGATTGATGTCAAACGGCAAGGCCACATCACCACTGATCCAACCGCGCATTCCGGCCCAGATCAGAAAGATCACGGCCGCCAAGGCTTGAAGAAGTAATTTTCCGCGTGGCGTTAAACCGGTGTTGGTGTGTTTGGTGAGACTGCGCCAATCGTCAATTCCACCCACCACCATGTAGGCGAGTGTGATGAACGCCACAGCTAAAAGTTGTTCAGCGGCTTGACCGCTCCAACTGATGAGGCCGCCCACGATCACGCCGACCGGCACCACCAGGAGTCCGCCCATTGTGGGCGTTCCTGATTTGCTGAGATGGCCCTGGGGCCCCTCTTCTCGGATCACTTGCCCGAGCTTTAAGCCACGCAGCTTTGGTACACCCCACCAGGTCACAATTGCAGCGATCAGCGTCGCAATCAGCAAGGGGAGGCTTAGGAGGCTATTTGGGATCCAGCGGTCTGATGCAAATGCTGCTGCATACACAACAACCGCCAGCACACCTGCAGAGACTTTCCCATCGAGGGGGCGGGAAGTCTCTTGTGCGTCGTTCACGTCCCGTTCCATTAACGCCTTAGGGCAGGGACCTTAAATCAATCTTCCCAATTCTCTTCTGTTTGCTCATCGGCAGCGTTGTAATCCTCTTTCTCGCCCATGAGAGCAGAGAGCTCTTCCTCTTCCACTGTGCTCACTTCAGCTGTGCTGGACTCTTCATCTTCCACAAGCCGACCGCTTGTCTCCAGCCAGCTCAGTAAATCGGGCTCTTCGCGAAGAGGCAGCACCGGTGCTGGTTCTTGCCGCCCATAACGCGTGAGAGCTGGATTGATGTTGTCGAGGGCGCTCAACTCAGACGACACTGTCCAGTTCCGTAATCGATCATCATAGTTCAGTGCAGTCTTGAGGACGTCTCTTGGCCAAGGTTTGGCTGCTCCTCTCCGTGTGGGGCGGGGCTTTGTTACTGAGTTTTGGTCTGTGGAAATGGGGGCGCTTGCATCCAGATCCGCTGGTGGTGTCCACGGTTCCGGTGCTTGCACTGTTGTTGATTCCAGCCTTTTTCATGGCGCTTTGGCTGTTTTGGCTTGCTCGTTTGGCTCCCCAATCGGTCCAGCGGGTTGGCGGGAGTAGAGAATCAGTGCAATCTGATTCAGAGCAGGAGTCCACCTGATGGGACGCGCAACCAAGGTCGTTCTCGCCTATTCCGGTGGGGTGGACACCAGCGTCTGCATCCCTTACCTCAAGCAGGAATGGGGTGTGGAGGAGGTGATCACCTTCGCCGCTGATCTCGGTCAGGGCGATGAACTGGAGCCGATACGACTCAAAGCACTCGAGGCGGGAGCGAGTCAGTCTTTGGTTGGTGATCTGATTAAGCCCTTCATCGAGGAATTCGCCTTTCCTGCGATTCGCGCGAATGCTCTTTATGAGGGTCGGTATCCCCTCTCAACGGCGTTGGCGCGCCCTTTGATCGCTCGTCGTCTCGTGGAGGTGGCACGAGAGGTAGGAGCTGATGCTGTGGCCCATGGCTGCACCGGCAAGGGCAACGATCAGGTGCGTTTTGATGTGGCGATTGCATCGCTTGCACCCGATTTAAAGGTTTTAACGCCAGCGCGTGAATGGGGCATGAGCCGGGAGGAAACGATTGCCTATGGCGAGCGGTTCGGCATGCCATCTCCCGTGAGTAAAAAATCCCCGTATTCGATCGATCTCAATCTGCTCGGGCGCAGCATTGAAGCTGGTCCCTTGGAAGACCCGATGGTGGCCCCACCGGAAGAGGTCTTTGCGATGACCCTTTCCGTGGATCAAACCCCGAATGATCCCGAGGAGATCGAGATCCAGTTTGAAGCTGGTAATCCCGTAGCAATCAATGACACAAGGCTGGAGCCCGTGTCGCTGATCCGGGAAGCCAACCGCTTGGCAGGCACCCATGGCATTGGACGTCTCGACATGATCGAGAACCGTGTGGTGGGAATTAAAAGTCGGGAGATTTACGAAACGCCTGGATTGCTGCTCTTGATTCAGGCGCATCAGGAGTTGGAGAGTCTCACCCTTGCTGCCGATGTCTTGCGGACCAAGCGCCAGCTCGAGATGCAATGGGCAGATCTCGTCTATCAAGGCCTTTGGTTTGGTCCTCTCAAAGAGGCTCTTGATGGCTTCATGGATCGCACCCAGGTTCATGTGAATGGGGTTGTGCGCCTGAAGCTTCACAAGGGCAATGCCACGGTGATTGGAAGAGCTTCCACCGACAACAGTTTGTACGTTCCCGAGATGGCCTCATACGGCAGCGAAGACAAATTCGATCATCGTGCTGCGGAAGGTTTTATCTACGTCTGGGGATTGCCCACACGCTTGTGGGCCGCCAAGCATCGGCGTTGAGATCAGGCTGCGATGTTGTGCCGCTGCTGCCCTTGTCGATCGGCGCGTAAGGGCAGGGGGACAATCTCAGCTTCGGACGGTGCAGCATTGAGTTGTTGAGCCTGAGCCAACAACCGATAACGCTCCAGGAGTGGCTCCAATCTCTGTTGGAATTTGCGTTCAAAGAGCTCGGGGAGCTCGCTCAGTAGCGTTTCGTAGTCCCTGATCTGCTCTTCAAGTTCATGCACTCTCTCTCTGAGAGCTTCGACATCGCCACTGGGCGGTCGAGCGGCTTTCCAGGCTGGGGGTGGTGAGCAATAGTTGGAGTCCTGATGCGCCATAGGCGGACGTTATCGCCCGTCCATGGCTTGCACAATGGCCGTCAGGCAGGAGCAGCCGCTTCAGGTTCGGCAGGTGCTTCTGTTCCAGGCGCGACGCGAGGAGCAGGCAACGGGCCTTCTTGCTTCACGGTGAGATAGCGAATCACATCTTCACTGAGGCGCATTGCTTTTTCGATAACGCCCACTTGTTGGCCATCACCGTTATGGCTCAGCTGCACGTAGATGCCTTCCTTGTGCTTGGCGATCGGATAGGCCAGACGACGCTTACCGCGCATTTGATTGTCGAGAACCTCGGCACCCGCCTCAGTCAAAATGTCGCGGTACTTGGTCACGTGAGACTCAACTTCCTCTTCCGGGATGTCCGGACGGAGGATGTACATGGTCTCGTAGTAAGGCTGTTGGGTCATGGAGACAGATCCGACGGGGACTGAAGGCTCAGTGAATGAGCGACGGATCTACCACCATATCGCCTGGTGCTACGGGGATCAGTACAACTGCATGCGAACCGCTTGACTCAAGCCCGGCAGGTCCGGCTCACGACCTCGAGAACACTCGATTAAGGCAAAGATCACAACAGCCAGAACACCCACCACCACAGTGCTGGAGAGCGTGCGCATCATCAGTCCGCCACCGATGGGCAGCAGGATGGTGAAGGCATAACCAATCAGTACGACCACGATGTCAACCAACAGCGCTTGCAAGGTGTTGAAGCGAATGAAGTAAGGGACATTTGGATTCCTCACCACCGCTAAGAACAGCAAGAAAAACAACAGAAGATTTCCAAGACCGAAAGGAATTCCCCGTTCCAAAATGAACAGAGGCAAGGCCGGCAGGGTCAGCCACTGCAGCACAGGGAACTGAATGAGCAGATGTTGGCCGATGGGGATGGCATCGCTCCATGGCAAGACGTAAACCAACAAACCAAGCAGGCGCTGCCAGATGGGGATGGGCACAGGTTGAAGTTGGTGAATGCTTCAAGGCTAGGTCGCGTTTAGGGATGGCTCAGGTTTTTGAGCGCTGCTTCCCGCATCGCGTTGACAGGAACCTCATCGACACCGCTCCAAGATCGGAGAGCGGCGGCCCCTTGCTGGACGAGCATCTCCAGGCCGTCATAGGTGCGGCAGCCCAACGCTTCCCCGCGCTGAAGCCATGGCGTGGGTCGTGGTGTGTAGATCAAGTCGTAGAGCACGGTGTGAGCGGTGAGGTTGTTCCAGATGTCCTCGCCGAGTGGCAGAACGGGGCCTTGATCAGGCTGATGGCTGCTCATTCCAATGGGGGTGGTGT
>NZ_JAKUHK010000126.1:0-5757 GCF_023630655.1 Synechococcus sp. MU1655
AGCAGCTCAGGTCACGACCTTCAGTCCGTGACTTGGCACTCTCCTATGAGATTCCGGTTTGGGCGGCCCATCGAGCGTTAACCGATTGCATCTATCTGGCAGAAGTGTTCCGCCGTTGCGATCAACTGGAACAACTCATCGAACGTGGATTGGAACCCCGTTCCTTAATGAGGGCTCAGATTTCCTATGACGATCGCCAGTTAGCTCGAGATGCAGGCTTCCGTTGGAATGATCCAGTGAAGGGGGCTTGGACCAGGCGTCTCAGCCAACGCGAAGTGGAAGAACTGCCATTTGCAGTTGTGCCCCAAGACGAGAGTGAACGTCAACCATCCTGATTTATTTCAGCAATCCGAAGCCACTTAGGTGATTTTTGAAGGGTCAGGCTCACGGCATCAGGCTGTCAGTACGGTTGTTCTCTCATTTCAGCCCCGCGTGCAGAGATTTCTCAGCCACTGCGAATTCCGGAGCTTTGATCCCTTGCGGCGGCGCTTGAGGCGCTGGCAGGAGGTTCGCACCTGGGCGCGTCTGATCAGAGAAGCGGAATCCCTGTGGCACGTGGATGTTCGTGAGTTGAGGCATCTCGGAGCCATTGAACTTTCACAGTTGCTGGACGAAGTGCCTCCGACGGAACGAATCCGAGTGAATCGCTGGCTCATTCGCTATTCCGTCGAAACGCGTTTGACGTGCCCTCAAAACGATCAAAAGGAATGGACTACGCCACTGGATTCCTCGTCAACGCGGTGAGTGCTTATTGCTCCTTGTCAGATTCAGCAGGACGTAAGCGATCAATCGGAATTAAAAATGTGCCCCGACGGAAGCGCACTGCGGCAATTTCGAGGGGGTGAAGGGCAACCACCGCTCCGGATTCATCGCTGCCAACAAGATCGGAAGGGCGAAGCATTGGCATGGGGTCAGCCGTTTTGA
The DNA here is from genome assembly GCF_023630655.1 of Synechococcus sp. MU1655. Classification (NCBI taxonomy): domain Bacteria; kingdom Bacillati; phylum Cyanobacteriota; class Cyanophyceae; order Synechococcales; family Synechococcaceae; genus Synechococcus; species Synechococcus sp. MU1655. The sequence goes on from NZ_JAKUHK010000126.1 coordinate 925, forward strand.
GATAGGGCATCGGACTGATCAGTTGGACTTGGTCACCGATAGAAACGGTCATGACACCTGGGCAATCACCCTCTCCTACAGCAGGATGGGGGGAGTTGATCGTTGCCCGTGCGGGCTCTTGCCACCTGGAGCGGCGCAATCGCGGGTCTGCTTCTCATTCTTGTGGGAAGTTTGATCCCGGCTGCCATCGTGCTGCCGGTCGCAGAGCTCCCCCCCCGATTGCTGAGTTTGCCAAGCACCTGGCAAGTTCCAGCACTCCTACTTTGCGCCCTTGTCTGCGGCCCACGATCAGGCGTGATCGCAGCGGTTGCCTACATCACCGTGGGGCTGGTTGATCTTCCCGTATTTCATGACGGTGGAGGTTTGGCCTACGTGCTCACTCCCGCCTTTGGTTATCTCGCTGGCTTTGTGCCAGCAGCCTGGCTCACCGGACGGCTCGCCCATCAAGCGGGGATGAACGACTTAGCGCGCCTCACGTTGGCGGCAATCGCTGGTGTAATCACGATTCAGCTGTGCGGAATTCTTAATTTATTGCTCGGAGCGGGATTGGGCCGTTGGAGTGATTCGCTTCTTGATTTGTTGTTCAGTTACAGCCTCGGGCCCTTGCTCGCACAACTGGCTCTTTGCGTCGCAATCGCCTTAATTGCGCTTCCGATTCGTCGTCTGCTCTGGATCGAATGATCAGCCGCAGCAACCGACTGATCCGGCGTCACACGATTGTGTTGATCAGCCTGTTGATCCTGCTGCTGGATCAAGCGTCCAAGTATTGGGCTCGATCCCAGTTGCTTCCGAATCTGTCGCAACCGTTCCTACCTGGATTGCTTCAGTTTCGGCTCGTGCGCAACACCGGCGCAGCCTTCAGCATGTTGAGTGATTCCACCGCCCTGCTGGGACTCCTCAGCTTGATTGTTTCGCTTGGTTTGCTGGGCTGGATCTGGCGATCCAAGCGACTTGAGCTCTGGTTAGGTCTGGCCCTGGCCTGCCTACTGGGCGGAACGCTTGGCAATGGCATCGACCGCTGGCAACTGGGCTATGTCACCGACTTCCTGGAGCTCGTGCCCTTCCGTTTTCCCATCTTCAACGCCGCAGACATCGCCATCAACCTCGCCGTCCTCTGCTTCGCCATCGACGCTCTCTCCCAACGCAATGGACAAGCGAAATCCTGACGGCCCCTCCTCAGCCCAACTGATCATCCATCAACGAGATCAGCCAGATCGAACGATTGCGTTGCATGGCGATGGCTATCGGATTGGACGCGATGGTCCCCTAGAAGTGCGCATCGATCATCCGGCCGTCAGTCGCCAACATGCTTTGCTGCAACGCCAAGGTCGGCGGTGGATCCTTCAAGATTTGGACTCGACCAATGGCTTGTGGTGGAAAAGTCGCCGGATTCAACAGCTTGAACTGCGCGATGGAGACGACGTTCAGTTTGCGCCGGCTCTAGACGCCACGGCTCCATTTCTGCATTTCGATGATGCAGCAGGGCGACGACGTCTTCGGATTGAACGCTGGTTGGGCCTCTTCCTGTTGGGGTGCCTTGGTGGTGGAGGTGCTCTGCTGTTGCTGTCCAACCTCACCATGCCGATTAGAGGGCAACTGGCACGCGTGCGCGGTCCGTTGGCCATTTACGACGGCAATAACCAACCACTGGCCTCCGTTGATTCCAGTCGTCATCGCGAGCTCAAGTCGGTGAATGCGTTCTCACCCCTGCTGGTTGATGCTCTGCTGAGCAGTGAAGACAACCGCTTCTGGTGGCATCCGGGGGTCGATCCCATTGGCACGCTGAGAGCCTTCAGCACCAATTTGATTGGCGGACAAGTGCTGGAAGGAGGCAGCAGTCTCACGCAGCAGTTAGCTCGCAGCCTGTATCCCGATTACGTGGGAGAGGGAGACACCCTGGCGCGGAAATGGAAAGAGCTGCTCGTGTCCTTGCAGTTGGAAAGTCGCTTCAGCAAAAGCCAGTTGCTTCTGAGCTACCTCAATCGGGTGTACTTGGGCGTTGGTTGGGGATTTGAAGATGCCTCACGCGTGTTTTTCGATCAATCCGCGGCAGAGCTGAATGTGCAGCAAGCCGCTCTGCTGGTGGGTCTGTTGCCATCACCCAATGGGCACGATCCCTGTCAGTTTCCCCAGCGCGCTCTCAAAGCACGCAATCGGGTGATCAACAAAATGGCCGATGGCGGTCGTCTGTCCTTGGAGCAGGCGCGGTTAGCGCGTCGAAAACCGATTCAATTAGCCAAACAGGCCTGCAGTCGGGAGCAGGTCAGTCGATCCGCACCCTTTTACACCGATCAAGTGCGGCGAGATCTCACAGAGCTCGTGGGCCCAGACGTGGCCAATGAAGGAAATTTCCTGATCGAAACCCATTTGGACCCCGTTCTGCAATCCGTGGTGGAACGCCAGTTGAGCGGTTTATTGGCCAACAACGCATCGCATGGGGTTCAGGAGGGAGCTGCCGTTGTGCTGGATAGCCGCACAGGCGGGGTTCTCGCCATCGCCGGAGGTAGGGACTATCGCTCGAGCCAGTTCAACCGTGCCTCGATGGCGATGCGCCAACCAGGCAGCACCTTCAAACTCATCACTTATCTAGCGGCCCTGGAGCAAGGACTAAAACCCAACGACACTTTGGATTGCAGCCCCCTCCGCTGGGGAGGACAACGCTTTGACAGCACCTGTTCGGGCCAACTGACCCTGGCCAGTGCCTTCGCCTCAAGCCAGAACACTGCAGCGCTGCGCCTCGCCCAACGCGTAGGCCTGGAGCAAATGGTGAGCTTGGCGAAACGTCTGGGAATCTCCACGCCCTTAGATCCTGTACCGGGGCTAGCTCTTGGACAGAGTGAGGTGCGCTTGATTGAGCTCACCAGTGCCTATGCCGCTGTGGCCAATGGCGGCATCTGGCAACCTCCCACCACCATTCGTCGTTTGCTCGATGCAGAAACCTGCCGCTTGGATCGCCCCAGTGGCTGCGGCAGCCTGACTGGAGACGGCGGTGCTGGAGACAGCAGTCAGCGCCAAGCCTCTCGTCGTGTCCTGAAGGGACAGACGGCTATGCAAATGCAGGGTTTAATGCGCGCAGTCATTCGCAGCGGCACCGGGCGTTCAGCCTCGCTCGGTGGACAAGAGGGAGGGAAAACAGGCACCACCAACGATGGCCGTGACCTGCTGTTCATTGGCTACGAGCCGAGTCGCCATTGGGTGCTGGGAATCTGGCTAGGCAACGATGACAACAGTCCTTCAGCCAGTTCCAGCGCCTTGGCAGCCTCGCTCTGGAGTCGCATCATGCGTGCTGCTGGACAGGGCGGTGTGGCGGGCCGATGAAGGGATCCAATCGCTTGATTTTGTTGGGTGCAGCGGGACTTGTTGTCCTGCTGGTGCTCGGCCTGGTGCTCCAGGGCATTCGCAATCTGCTCTGGGATCTCAGCTACATCCTTCCGCCCTGGCTTGTGGGTCCAGTGCTGCTCATCGGCACCATCCTGGTCCTTGCCTTCGTTTTTCAAGTTGGCTGGCCGTTGTGGAAGGGATGGAAAACCCGCCGCAGAGCCACCAAAGCCACCACGACTTCCCCTTCTCCTCCGGGCTCGCGTCGTCAAGCGGCTGAACAAAGCCTGGACAGCATTGATCGCCTGCTGGAACGTCTCCAAGACGATGTTGCCCGGCAAGCTCTGCATCTGGAGCGCGAGCGCGTCGCGCGGGAATTGGCGCGCGGCGATTTAGTGGTGGTTGTCTTTGGAACAGGCTCCAGTGGGAAAACATCGCTGATTCGTGCCCTGCTCCAAGACATCGTTGGGCGAGTTGGGGCACCGATGGGCTCCACAACTGGCAGCCAAACCTATCGGCTTCGCCTCAGCAAGCTGGAACGAGGCCTGCAATTGGTCGATACCCCTGGAATCCTGGAAAGCGGACTGGATGGAAGAGATCGGGAACAAGAAGCGCGTGAACGCGCCAGCCGTGCTGACTTGATGCTGGTGGTGGTGGATGGTGATCTTCGCTCTGCTGAATGGGATGTAGTGCGCAGCCTTGGGGGTTTGGGCAAGCGCCTGATGTTGGTGTTGAACAAATGCGATTTACGGGGAGAGGAAGAGGAAAAACGTCTACTGGCCTTGCTTCGCGGACGTTGCCAAGGCCTGCTCACCGCTGAAGACGTGATCCCTACCAGTGCCTCCCCCCAATCCTTGCCGAGACCTGGCCAGAAACCCTGGCAACCCCCAGCTGAGGTAGCTGTGTTGCTCCAACGCCTGGCCGTGGTGCTCCATGCGGACGGCGAAGAGCTTCTGGCCGACAACATTCTTCTGCAATGCAGAACGCTGGGCGACAAGGGGCGATCGCTTCTCAACCGACAGCGCCAGACGGAGGCGCGACGGATCGTGGATCGTTACAGCTGGATTAGTGCAGGCGTTGTGGCAGCGACACCACTACCAGGTATCGACTTGCTTGGCACCGCGGCGGTGAATGCCCAGATGGTGATGGAGGTCGCGAAGGTCTACAACGTGCAGTTGACACGTGACAAAGCACAAGAGCTGGCCGTCTCGGTGGGGCGCACCCTGGCAGGTCTTGGTGTTGTCAAAGGCGGTGTTGCCTTGATTGGCACCGCTCTCAGCGTGAATCTGCCCACCCTCTTACTGGGAAAAGCCGTTCAGGGTGTTGCAGCTGCATGGTTAACGCGGATTGCAGGCGCCAGTTTCATCACCTATTTCCAACAAGATCAAGATTGGGGAGATGGTGGCGTGCAAGACGTGGTGCAGAGGCACTACGACCTCAACCGACGCGATAGCGCCCTCAAACGCTTTCTCGACACCGCTCTCAGACAGGTTGTGGAACCCCTGCGGCAATCGG
>NZ_JAKUHK010000127.1:0-5699 GCF_023630655.1 Synechococcus sp. MU1655
CTGGCCGACACCTCGGATGGCGCCTCGGGCCCTGATGGTTGAGCTGATGTTGTGGCTTCACCCTTGACGGTGCGTGTCTCCTCATCTGCTTTGGCGAGAAGGTGGGCGTTAGCCGCCAATCCACCAGTGGAAAAGGTGGCCACAAAGTTGGGAACCTGACGAACCAGGCTGTTCAGCTCGAGCTCCTGAAGACGCTCACTCAGGCCCTCTCCGTCAACGCTTCCCAGGTCGAGTTTGGGCTCCTTTGGCAGCGGAATGTCCACCAGGATTTCAGCCAGGTGCCGCGACAGGTAGGCATTGTCTTTGTCGGTCGCAAGTTTGGCTTTGAGCGCCCCTTTGATTGCTCCCCGACTCGCTTTGGGCCCCTCCTCTTCCACTTCGGCTAGGGCCCGATACACCCCGTCGAGATCCTCGTTGTCCTTCAGAAGGCTGATCGCTGTTTTCGGGCCCACCCCCTTCACTCCAGGAATGTTGTCGGAGCTGTCTCCGGTGAGAGCCTTGAGATCAACCACCTTGGTGGGAACTACGCCGAGCTTGGCTTGAACGCCGGCTTCATCGATCAAGGTGGGGCCACTGCTTTTGGCGTAAGGCCCACCGCCCATGTAAAGGACAGCGATGTTGCGACTGTCGTCGACCAGTTGGAAGAGGTCGCGATCGCCGCTCAAAATGCGCACGCTCCATCCATCAGCCGCTGCGCGGTTAGCCAAGGTGCCGAGCACATCGTCAGCCTCGAAGCCAGGCGCCAGGCAGAGGGGCAGTTTTAGCTGCGTCTTCAGAATCGCTTGGAGCTGCTCAAGGTCTTGGAAAAAGTGAGCGGGTGCGACGTCGCGATGGGCTTTGTAGTTGGGGTCGGCCTTGTGGCGGAAGGTGGGTTCAGCCGTATCGAAGGCGATCGTCACACTGTTGGGTTTCAGCCCTTTGCAGTTATCGAGCAGGGCCTTGAGGAATCCATAGGTGACGCTCGTAGGAATTCCCTCTTTTGTGGCCAGTCCTCCCTCCCCACCTTTGCTGAAGGCATAAAAACTACGGAATGCCAGTGAGTGTCCATCCACCAGCAGGAGCAGGGGTTGATCGGAGGTGGAGCTCATGGGTTTCGGCAGGGGTGGGCTGGATTAGTCGCGCTGTTTGGCCCAGGGTGGCAAGTCGATGAACACCCGGGTTCCCGGTTTCACTCCCGAGAGAATCGCACTCTGGCTACCGCCGCTGGAGCCCAGTTCGATGGCCTGGAAGGTGGGTTGATCGTTCTTGCCCACCAGTAAAACCCCTGGTTTCCCGTCTTCCGTCACGATTGCCACGGTGGGTACCAAGGTGCTCTCAGCCGTGCGTCCGGTTTGAAAGTTCACGTCTGCGGTCATGCCGATGCGCAGGATGGGAGGCGGATTCAGAAGCGTGAGTTCCACCTCAAAGGAAATCACGTTGTTGGTTTTCTCAGCGCGCGGTGCGATATCGCGTACTTCAGCGGAAAAGCTTCGATCAGGGAAGGCATCAACGCGGACGTTTGCGACTTGACCGATTTGGATACGACCAATATCACTTTCTGGCACTTTTGCTGTGACTTCGAGGCCCTGGGAGAGCTCCACGATCGAAGAGCTGGTGGCGCCTGCTGAGGAGGATGCTGAGGTGGTGGGCGTCACGAAAGAGCCTGGTTCGGCGTAGCGCTCCGTGATCAAACCACTGAACGGCGCCCTGATTAAAAGTTCATCACCCTCAACATCCCGTTGTTGGATTCTTTCCTGGGTCGCTTCAAAGGTGGCTTTGCTGCTGAGGTAACGGGCTCGGTAATCATCCCGATCTGCTGCGCTGATCACGCCGCTTTCAAATAACGACTGACGTCGTTTGTAGTCAGAGGCTTTGGCGTCGTAGTCGGCTTTGGCTTGACGTGACAGAGCCATGAGTTCGTCCAGACGGTCCTGAAAATCACCCCGGTCCATGCGGGCGAGCACCTGACCCACCTCAACGCGGACCCCTTCATCAACGAGCAAAGCTTCGAGTATCCCCCCCTTTTTTGGACTCACGTTGACGCGGCGAATCGCCTCTAACTCGCCGCTAGCGGTGATTACACCAGGAAGGGAGCCACGGGTGGCTTCAACGGTGTAGTCGGAGAGGTCGCGACCCCCGCTGCGACTGCTGCTCAGCATCCAAAACAGACTTCCGCCGCCTACAAGCGCTGCCGCCACAGCAGCAATAACCAAGCGTTTGCGTCGTCGTCGATCTCCGCTGAGGCGAGTGAGAGAAGTCAAGTCATGGTCCTTGGCGAGTGATGGGGTTTGCCGTTGTTGGCTGACCATGACAGCGCCTGTATCAGAACTTCACACATAGTCTCGCCTGTGCGTGGGTGAATCGAGATGTCGGCTTGAAATTTGCACGCCACAGTAACGCTGCCGTTGTGCAAGCGTGTATTTAGCGGGGTTGTTGGGCGCAGAAGCGGTTGAAGGTCGGTGGATAGATTTGCCCACATGCTTAAAGCTGGAATCGTCGGATTGCCCAACGTTGGTAAATCCACCTTGTTCAATGCCCTAGTGGCCAATGCGCAGGCTCAGGCTGCGAACTTTCCGTTCTGCACGATTGAACCGAATGTGGGGACCGTGGCGGTTCCCGATGACCGTCTCCAGAAGCTGTCTGACCTCAGTCAGAGTAAGGAGCTGATCCCCACGCGGATGGAGTTCGTGGACATTGCCGGTCTGGTCAAAGGGGCCAGTCAAGGCGAAGGCTTGGGCAATAAGTTCCTCTCCAATATTCGTGAGGTCGACGCGATTGTTCACGTGGTGCGTTGTTTTGAAGACGATGATGTCATTCACGTGTCTGGATCGGTGGGACCTGCTCGCGATGCAGAGGTCATCAATCTGGAGCTTGGTTTGGCCGATCTCTCTCAGATCGAAAAGCGACGGGAGCGACTGAAGAAGCAAATGCGCACGAGTAAAGAAGCGCAAGTGGAAGATGAGGCTTTAGAGCGCATCCAACAAGTGCTCGAAGCCGGAGGCGCCGCCCGCAGCATTGAGTTGACTGATGAAGAGGCATTGCTGATCAAACCGCTTGGACTCCTTACCGCCAAGCCGATTATTTATGCCACCAATGTGAGTGAAGACGATTTGGCTGCGGGCAATGCCTATTGCGAAGAGGTTGTGGCCCTTGCCGAGAAAGAAGGTGCTGAGTCCGTCCGCATTTCTGCTCAGGTAGAAGCCGAGTTGGTTGAGTTGGGTGATGAAGAATGTGCTGATTACTTGGAAGGTCTCGGCGTGAGTGAAGGAGGCCTGCGCAGTCTTATTCGTGCCACCTATCGATTATTAGGCTTGCGGACTTACTTCACAACAGGTGAAAAAGAAACACGTGCTTGGACCTTCCGTGCCGGAATGACTGCGCCGCAAACGGCAGGAGTGATTCACACTGATTTTGAGCGTGGATTCATCCGTGCACAGACCATCGGTTGGGAGAAGTTGCTGGAGGCTGGCTCCTTGTCAGAGGCCCGAAATAAGGGATGGTTGCGTAGTGAAGGGAAGGACTATCTCGTGGCTGAAGGAGATGTGATGGAATTTTTGTTTAATGTGTAAACTGTGATTTAAAAAATATTTCCCTAAGTAATAAAAACATTGTATGATTTGGAGTTTAGCTTTTAAAACGGTCGATGAGCCTTTTGCTGAGCTTTGTGATTGCTAGGAATCATGGCTAATGCTCAAGTGATTGAGCATTTCAGCTAGGTGCGTTTGTTTGATTAGCGATAGGCCTTGTGATCAATCTCACAGTTCACGTTGATTGAAATCGGAACATCTGATTGCTAAGCAGGCGATGCTGTCGTCATCAAAGGAACTTCATCTTCTTGACCCATGTCTAAGGAACATGAAAACTCTTCAAAAGGCAGTATTGCTTTTGCGCTTTGTTGGAATCCTTTGGATCATGGATGGTTTGGCGTTAAATCCTCTCAGATTTTGGGTTTGCTGAGAAGTGTGGGAGCTTCTTTGGCCATAGTTTCTTATGTGTTCCTAGCTGAAGGGCATACCGAGATTGGTGTGTGCGTCAATCTTGGTTGTCAGTTGCTTCTCATCCCTTTCAATCTTCATTATCGACTTTGGGACATGGTAGGGGTTAGCGTTTTCTTTACAACGATCAACCTGCATGAGATCAGTCGTTTGCTTATGGCTTATCTGTAAGGCTCATTCGTGATCAACTGGTTTCAAGGTTCTGCGTGCTTTCTTCTTGCAATCCCCCTTCAAGGCCAAGCTTGGGCTTGACCACATCCTTGAGGTTGATGCTCGTTGCATCGCCCAGGACGTCTGATCTTTTTGGGCGCGAGATCGATTTGATGTCTATGTTGTAGATCATTTTGCTACAGGCTTATTGTATTTCTTGGTTGAAGAATTGGTTTCTTCAGTGGTTTGGGTCTAGTTCAGCTTCCTTTGAGAAAGGCGATAAACTGACTTTCGTGAAAACAATTATTGGATAAATTTTAGGCCAGAATATTTATTCTGTTTGGTTCTCAAAGGGCTTCGATTGCCTCCATGGCTGGAATGAATTGTGTGCTGTTTTGATTGAAATCTGTGCATTCTTGGTTCATGGCTTCACTCACCAGCTTGATGGTTTGGGTGGCTTGTGAGGACTTCAGCCAGCCCTTTTGGGACTCCCAATTGTTTTTTTTGATAGCGGTTGCCACGATGAGATCAGCACGCTTTTGGCTGTAGTCAGCGTGAATCATCTTGCAGGCTGCGTACGCAGATTGACCCACGAGTCCTCGACGCATGTCTTGCTCGGACATTTGGGCTTGTGCCCCAGTCCAAAGGATCGATTGATTCAGCATCAAACCAAGGCCGATCCAAAGGAAATTTGTGCGGGGCATCATGGGCTTACTCGTAGTTCGCGCTGAAAGTCTCGCCTGTGGCCATAGGGATGGCGAGTTCCTCTCTCCATTGGCTTAGAGGTTTCTCCCAGCCTTCCTCCCAGCGCTGTAAGACGAGGGGCTTGGCCTGCAGGCCGATGCGCTGTCCGTGCGCAATGGCTCGACTGATGGCTTCGTATTCAGTTGGTTGCAAGCGGAAGGCCTTAAAACTGGCCAGAAGGTTGAGGAGTACGTAGGCGGGGAAGCCAATCTGATTGGCGGTGATTGCCAACACTGCTGACTCTCCCTGTACTTGGGTGTTGAGCCCAGCGACCACGTGATGAATGTCATGGGTGGTGGCGATGCGTTGAGTGAGCCAGAGCGCGTCTGTGCTTGTGTCTCGGGGACGGAAAAAGTCAGCGTCGTAATTCAAGCGGCGAATCATTCCTGCATAAGCCCGGCCCAGTGTTCCTTCCGGAAGCAACTCCAGCGTCTCAATCTGTGGCTGAAAGGCTGGGAAGCGCTGCTCCATCATGTCTGCACCGCCAGGTAAGGCCTTAAACCGCGCGATTGAAACCGCCATCGCCTCACTGTCGAGGAAGTTGTCGATCAGGTCACCTACCCCTTTGAGTCCCCCATCGCTGACTGCAATCTCGCGCAGGATGCGCAAATTTTTAACGGAGCGCAGCAGTTCTCGGGTTCCTGACATCTAGAGGTTCCTCAATGGGGCTTCCACTCAAATTTGGCTTGTAGCGGGGTCTAACGGCCTTCAGCAGGGGCACCACTGCTAAGCAGGTGCCAGCCATCAACAACCAAAGCACCAAGCCGTGACCCTGCTGGTCTAAAAGGGCACCTGCTAAAAGAGGTGCGGCAATGGCACTGAACGCAAAGC
>NZ_JAKUHK010000128.1:0-5692 GCF_023630655.1 Synechococcus sp. MU1655
AGCCAGCGGTGATTTATCGCTTTGATCCGGCGGATCGCTCACTCCAGGCCATGACGTCTCCAGACGAGGTGAGAGGGCCAAATGGGCTTGCCTTTTCACCTGATGAGTCGATGCTGTATGTCGTCGATACCTGTGCCCCGGATGATTCGACCCCTGATCCCCTGATCCACCTATTCGACGTTGAGGAAGGCGGTTCGAAGCTCTCGGGCCGCCGAGATTTCCACCGAGTCAACAATGGCAACGCCGATGGAATTCGTGTGGATGCGATCGGCAATGTCTGGAGCAGTGCTGGTAACGGGGTCCATTGCATTGCTCCCGATGGAACTTTGCTGGGCCGGATTGCTACACCACGTCTGGTCGGCAACCTCTGCTTCGGTGGTGTGAATGGCAATCGGCTGTTTTTGTGCAGCTGGGACACTATGTATTCCATTTATGTCAACACAAGGGGGCTGCAGCACCCTGCTCTGTCCTAATGAATCAAGGTTAACTTTCAACTCCATTCAGCAGCTTGTCTCGACGACATTGCAGCCATGGCGACGACAATGGATTTTAGTTCAGCTCTTTGGACATCCTGGTGCATCAGCCATCAGCGAGCTTGACGTTTTCGCCGGATGCCCTCGAGGCCCTTGCTGCCGGCAAGGAACTTGAGGGACATCTTTGGAAGATGGTGATTCAGTGGACCTGATCCGATGCGAATGATGAACTGCGAAGCCTTCGCGATCAGAGCCCAGGGCTGCTCATCATGATCCCGCCATCTGCGAACACGCTAGTGGCTGTCATGTAGCTGGCTCCATTCCCGGCCAAAAAGGCAACCACTGAAGCGATTTCCGCTGGCTGTGCCATACGCCCAATCGGGATGGCTGCATTCAATTTGGCTAGTAATTCTGGATCGTTCATGGTGGAGTCATTAATGGGGGTTGCAACTGCTCCGGGGCCTACATTCACGATGGAGACGCCTTTGTCTGCGAGTTCCACTCCAGCCGTGCGTGTGAGCATGCGAACGCCCCCTTTGGCGACGCAGTATGGGGTGTTATTTGGCATAGGCCAATCTTCATGGACTGAAGAGATATTGATGATTCGGCCACCACTTCCTTGGCTAATCATCTGTTTTGCAGCGTATTGAGTAGCGAAGAATACACCGCGTAAATTGACATTCATAACGTTGTCAAAGTCTTCTGGAGAGGTATCCAGAATCGATGTACGCGTTTCGATACCAGCATTGTTTACCATCACATCAATTTTTCCGAATGTTTGTACAGCGGTATCGATTAACTGTTGTAGATCTTCGAGCTTGCTGACATCAGCCTGAACACCAATCGATCGACCACCGAGTTCGCCCACTTCATCAATTAATTCCTCAGTCCGCTCAGGATGAGAGCGGTAGTCGATCACGACTTTGGCGCCCAGGCTTCCCACCACTTCAACAATTGCTTTGCCAATACCGGAATTTCCGCCTGTGACAACAATGACTTTGTCCTGCAGGCAGAGGGAAGCTAAAGCGTGGGGAACCTGAGTCATGGCTCTTTTTAGATCTACTCTTCAATTAGCCGCTTTTGTCAGTCCTGGCAGTTAATCGGTAAGCCTTGTTGCTATCAACAGACAAAGGTTTCCAGGACAATAGATGGTTTCACAATCTGGACGGATTGAGGGTGTGGCGTTTTCAGCCCCTCAACCTGAAGCACTAGCACCCCTTTTCGATGCTCTCGGAGCTGTTGCGCAACCTCGGCAATGTCTCGAGAAAGAGGCCGCTGTGCAGCGTTTTGGACTGAGCGCCGGTCGGGCAGAGATCGCTCCTTTTTTGTTGGGCCATGAACGCATTGAAATCATTCACTTCCCGGATGCACCACTACGCCACAAGGTGGATCCAGGGCCGTCGAACACGCTGTGGTTTCAACATGTCGCGATTGTGGTGCGTGATTTGCTGAGGGCTGCTGAGAGATTGGCGCCTGTTGTGACCCCCATTTCTGCTGCGCCTCAATATCTGCCCAATGGGGTTGGAGCGTGGAAATTCAGAAATGCTTGTGGCCATGCGATGGAACTCTTGTTTTTCCCAGAGGGGATGGGCGACCCCCGTTGGCATCAATTCGGCGAGTCTTTATTTCAGGGGCTTGATCACAGTGCAATCGCTGTTTCTGATTCGGATCGGAGCCTGCGCTTTTATGTTCGCGAGTTGGGATTGGAGTTGCGATACGCCTCTTACAACCAGGGTGTGGAGCAGCAACGGCTTGATGATTTGGACGCTGCTGAGGTTGTGATTCATGGAGTTGGAGGAAGATCTGGTTGTGGAGTTGAGTTTCTTCGTTACGTGCAGCCTGAACCGATAGGACCGTCCTCCGTTGATTTGCAGCCTCAAGATGCTCTTTATGCTCAGATCCTGATAAGGGACACCACCTTGGTGACAGGTCAATTGTTGGTGGATCCTGATGGTCATCGCCTTTGGCTTCATCCTTGATGACTACAACGACAACTGTTTGTAATGTTTGTGCATCGTGGTGAAACTCATGGACGTTGTTTCTCTTCTGGTTCCTGATTCCTCTTTGGGGTTTGCATCCAGTGGTTTGATCTTGCTTCGCCTTTTCACCGGTTTAGTTTTCATTCGTCATGGCTGGACGAAATTAAGCAACCTTGGCCTTTGGGCTGATGCGATGAAAACTCCCGCTTGGCTCTGCTTTCTTTCGGCCTTTTCAATGTGGGCTGGAGGTATCGCTTTAGTGGTTGGGTTCCTCACGCCATTAGCGGCGATGGCCATTGCTGTGTCGATGATTTATGCCGTTGTCTTGGAGCTTCGCAATGGCTTTCCCTTTATTGCCCCTGATCCCTTTCAAATCCCTCAGGGAGATTACGCAGGCCCTATGGGAGTTGGAGAGCCTCCTAGTTGGGAAAAAGCCGCGATGTATGTGGTGATGTGTTCAGTTTTGATGACATCAGGTGGAGGGCCAATCAGTGTTGATCTGCTTTGGGTTGCTCCACGTTTGCAACAGTTTCTGGCTTAACCGTTGAGTCGCTCACGCAGGTGATCGCTGATGCGAATGGCATTAGCGATAGCGGTGAGAGATGGATTCACCGCTGCGCTGCTTGGGAAGAAGCTGGTATCAACAACGTAAAGGTTGTCGACATCATGAGTGCGGCAATTCAGATTTAGGACAGAGGTTTTTGGGTCTTGACCAAATCGACAGGTGCCGCATTGATGGCCTACTGCTGCAAGCTCCATGGCTGATGCAAAGTACACCTGCCTTTCTGCTAAGTGATTTTTTAGGTACAGCTTGTCTAGTAATCCTTCTAACCTTGAGATTAACTCCTGCGATGCTTGATTATTGGTTGGGGTGTAGTTCAGATGAATTTTACCTTCATGATTAACTGTGACACGATTGGATGACCGAGGTAGATCCTCAGTTTGCATCCAAAAATCCAGGGAATGCTCTGCGAGTTTGTCCATGCTCCAAGTCGGAGCTAAGGCGGTCAGTCGTGGTTTATATCCTTTCATCATGGCCCCATTGGTTTTGCCCGTCATTTGCACATGACCCATTGGAAAATCAAAATCGTTGTCTCCGAAGTACCAATCATTGATGGCTACCGTTTTCTGAAACACTGTGTGATTTGGCTCATGCGCTAAGGCCACAACTGCTTTGCAGTTGTGGTACATATAGTTTCTTCCTACCTGATCCGAGCTGTTGGCTAATCCGTGGGGGTGCGCCTCATTAGCTGACATTAAAAGCAGACGAGCCGAATTCGCGGCCCCTGCAGAGATCACAACAATACTTCCCTTGAAATGCCGTTCTTTGCCTTCGTGATTCACAACTACTTCACTGACCTCACGGCCCGAGGAGTTGGTGTTGAGCCGAACAACCTCGGCATTGGTTAGGAGGAAAACGTTGTCATGATTGAGCGCTGGCCTCACTCCCATCACTTCAGCATCGCCTTTGGCATGCACCAAACAGGGAAAACCATCGCAGCGGTTACAGCGCACGCAGTCACTAAATGCTGGCGATGTTTCGTTGAGAGCAACACCTGTGGGCTGATGAAAAGGTCTTAGTCCTGCAGATCGAAGGTCATCGACCAGCTTTTGCATTCGGGGTTCATGGCTAATTGGTTCGTAGGGATAAGGAGACGATGCAGGGGGTTCAAACGGGTCTTCGCCCCTTAAACCATGCACGTGATACCACTCTTCTGCTTTGCGGTAATAGGGTTCAAAAACGTCATATTTGATCGGCCATTCCGGTGACTCTCCATCAACATGCATCACCGATTCAAAGTCACGCTCACGCAGCCTGAAGTGAGCAGCCCCATACATTTTTGAAGCACCACCTACGAAGTAATGGCTTCCTGGTTGGAAGGATGTCCCATCTTTGTCTTCCCAAAGATCCTTGGAGACATAACGATCATTTTGGAACACTTCAACCGGATCCCAATTTTGAGGTTCTCTTGGCAGCCATCCACCTCGCTCGAGGATCAGAATCGAATGGCCGGAATCGGCAAGTGCCCTGGCCAGAGTTCCACCCCCAGCGCCACTTCCGATGATCACAACATCAAAGTCTTCTCCTTGAGGTTCGATCGACGTACAGCGCGCAGTCGATCGGGTGGAGCAAACCATGATCTTGATCTGGGTAAATCATTTTCAAGGTAGTCAGATTGGCGCGTTGCGTCAGCTTTCCTTGTTGGGTTGCCAACGCTGAAGTTGCGTCATCATTTTTGCAACGATTGCGGTCCAGCCTGTTTGGTGACTCGCTCCAATCCCTGATCCATTGCAGCCATGAAAGTATTCATTGAATAGGAATAAGTCACGCCATAGGGGGTCATTTTGGAAGAGTTCAACATCACCATTGAAGGCTCTGCGTTGGTTTTCATCCCGTCTGAATATTCCAATAAGACGCTTCTCTAGTTCAAGAGAAATTTCCCAGAGATTCATTTCTTGTCCAGAACCTGTTGGGAACTCCATTTTGAAATCATCGCCGAAGAAATGACCAAACTTCTGAAGAGCCTCGATTAAAAGGAAATTAATTGGCATCCACACTGGTCCACGCCAATTTGAATTTCCTCCGAACATTGCTATGGGGCTGTCTGCAGGGCTGTAGCTAATTGAAGCATAGTCATCACCCTGTTGATATGAATATGGGTTGTTTTCATAGGCTTTGGATAGGCTTCTGATTCCATAAGGGGAAAGGAATTCTTCTTCATCGAAAACGCGTTTAAGAATGCGCCTAAGTCTTTCAGGTGGAACGATGGAGAACAAAATGCGATCGTGATTCCAGGATCCAAGGTGGCTGATTGCATCGAAAGGTGCTCCCCGTTCTTCTTCGAGCTGGGCGAGATGTAGGCCAACGTCTAGAGAGGGAATAGCTTTTACGCTGCTGGCGGCAAAGCTATTGACAGCTAAAAGTGGGATGAGACCACTAATCGATCGAGTGCGCAGATAATCAGTAGAGCCATCAGGGCGCTTGAGAACGTCATAATAAAAGCCATCTTTATCGTCCCAGTTAACAAATCCTCGGCCAGTAGAACTATTTAGAGAATATGTTAGACGAGTAAAATCGCGTACAAAACGTGAGCACAGTTCGATGTATTCTTCTCGATCTTCTTCTGCAAGAATCACTGTTGTTTGTAGCAAGTTAAGGCTCAGTAGCCCCATCCAGGCTGTGCCATCTGATTGTTCGATGCGACTTCCGTCTTTAAGAGGATAGCGTCGATCGAAGAT
>NZ_JAKUHK010000129.1:0-5668 GCF_023630655.1 Synechococcus sp. MU1655
CTACGGCAGCGCCCAATCCTTGAACAGAGTGGTTCAAGGCTGCGGCCAAGAGAACCAAATCTTTCGCATCGACCACTACCTCGGGAAGGAAACGGTCCAAAACATCATGGTGATGCGGTTCGCCAACGCGATTTTCGAGCCAATCTGGAATCGCAACTACATCTCCAGTGTTCAAATTACGGCCTCTGAAACCGTTGGGGTCGAGGAACGGGCCGGGTACTACGAAACCTCGGGTGCACTGCGAGACATGGTGCAAAACCACCTGACCCAAATGTTGGCGATTACCGCCATGGAAACCCCTGGACGCTTTGATCCGGAGGCCATTCGCAGTGAGAAAGCCAAGGTGCTTCAAGCTGCACGCCTGGCCGATGAACTTGAACCCTGGAACTGCTGCGTTCGCGGACAATACGGGCCTGGAGGCAGCGACGGTTCACCTCTCAGTGGCTACCGGCAAGAACCAGGCGTCGATCCACAGAGCACCACGGAAACGTACGTGTCGATGAAGCTGTTCATCGACAACTGGCGTTGGCAGGGCGTTCCTTTCTATGTGCGCACCGGCAAGCGCCTCGCCAAGCGTCTCAGCGAAGTGGTCTTGACCTTCCGAGAAGCACCCGTTCACCTCTTCGATGCTGCCGGTGGCAGTCCAACAGCCAATCAGCTCATCCTGCGCATTCAGCCCGATGAAGGCGCTGAATTCAAATTTGAAGTGAAGTCTCCAGGTTCCGGTATGCGCAGCCGGCCTGTCGAGATGGAATTCTCCTACGACGAATCCTTCGGCGAGCCATCAGATGAGGGCTATGTGCGCCTTTTGGCGGACGCCATGTTGGGTGATCCAACACTCTTCACCCGGAGTGATGAAGTCGAAGCAGCTTGGAGGCTTTACACCCCGCTGCTGGAACTGATCGAAGACAGTCCCTGGAAACTGCCCATCCATCCCTACGAGTCACGCACTTGGGGACCTGCCGCTGCCGATGCTCTGCTAGCGCGAGACGGCCTGCTCTGGCGTCGCCCCTAACTCAAGCCCCCAACAAGATTCCAAGCTCACCTCGATACCGCCTCTCCTCAGGTCGCAGCATGTCTCCTCAGCTCACGCTTCAAACTCCCCTCGAGCTACCGCCATCGGAAGTTCCTCACTATCTCGATCAGTTGTGGTCCCGCGATCAATCAAGCAACATTGGGGCCCACACCTTTTGTCTGTTGATCTGGCAGCCAGCCTGGGTGGAACAACAACTTGTCCGCACGGGAAGGATCGAGGGTCCCATCATGGGCATCCAACGCGACGAAGTGGAAGAGGCTGGGCGTCAAGCAGTTCTCGCGCTTGATCTCCCTCTCAGCACCCCGCCACTAGGGAGCTCGGTATCAAACAGTCTGGCCAAAGTTGATGGCAACAAAACCAGTGATGACCTTCGTGGTCAACATGTGGATGGGGCCTTAAGCGCACTGAGGCCTCGGCGTTTGATCACCTTCGCCCCCAGCCTGGATTCCAGCCGCCCCTTAGAAACCTTGGTGGCCGCCTACTGCCCCTTACCGGAAGAAGGGGGGGGCACCGTTGCTTGTGGAGATGTGGTGGTACTCCGCGGCGGAACAGAGGCCTTGCAGGAAGGACTCAACACGTTGCAACCCCTACTCCCGGACGACCTGCCCTCTTGGGTGTGGTGGAACGGGCCCCTTGATGAGTCACCTGAGTTATTTGAGCAGCTCTCTATCGCTCCTCGCAGACTCATTCTGGATTCTGCTCTTGGCGATCCCGTGTACAGCCTGAGCCTTCTCGCCAACAGGCTCGCAGGCGGCCAGGCCGTGAATGATCTCAATTGGCTACGGCTCGGCAGCTGGCATCAAACGCTGGCGATGGTGTTTGATCCACCGCATCGTCGCGATGCCCTAAGCCACGTCGTGCAACTCGACATCGATGTTGAAGGAGATCACCCGGTCCAAGGCCTCCTATTGGCCGCTTGGATTGCCGATCGACTGGGTTGGACCCTCAGGGAGTCCCATCGACACGATGCCAAAACCGGCGATGCCAGTATCAGCGCGGTGTTCCAACGTCCTGACGGCACCGAGGTGCCGCTGCGCGTGTCTCCGGTGCCCATGGGACAGCCAAGTATTCATCCTGGGCAAATCGTGGGGCTTCGGATGATTTCCAAACCCGAGCACGGCGGGGCGATGTGTGTGATTCTCTGCGCGGAATCCGGAGGTTGCATGCGCCTTGAAGCCGGGGGCATGGCCAGCATGGAACTTGTGGAAGAGGTGGTGCCCTTGCTCCATACGCACGTGGAAGCCGACATGGCCCGTCTTCTTGAGGGTGGGCACGATTCCTCAAACCCGCTCTTGGCTGCAGCGGCCCCTCTGGCTGCCAAGCTTCTGAGTTGATTCCCAGCTGAGCAGCATGGCCTGTGTGATCGCTGCTCCATCGAGCAGCAGCGGCAAAACCCTGCTCAGCCTCAACCTGATCGCCTGGGCACAACAGAAGGGACTGAGCATTCAACCCTTCAAGGTGGGGCCTGATTACCTCGACCCCCAAGTCCTTGGGGCGACTGCCGGGCGCCCTTGCCGAAACCTTGATCTGCCCTTATGCGGACCTGACTGGGTCAAGACCAGTTTTCATGGGTATGGAGGCCGCTGCGACTTGGCCCTCGTGGAGGGGGTCATGGGCCTATTCGATGGGATCGGCTCAACAGGAGAAGGAAGCAGCGCAGCCGTGGCCAAACATCTGAAGTTGCCCGTGGTGTTGGTGGTGGATGCCGGCGGCCAGGCGCGGTCGCTCGCCGCCCTCGTGAGCGGATTTCGTGATCTTGACCCCGACTTGCAGTTGGCTGGTGTGGTGCTCAATCGAGTGAGCACTGAGCGCCATCGCTTGCTTCTCGAGGATGTCTTATCAGCCATTGATGTGCCCTGCCTGGGCTGTCTTCCGCGGGATTCAAGCCTTGAATTACCCAGTCGGCATTTGGGCTTGGCTCCAGCCCATGAACTTGATCAACTAAACGTTCGTCTGGGGAAATGGGCAGCGATCGCTGATCAACATCTCGAGATGGGGGTCTTTGAGCGGTTAATGGCAGCGCCAGCAAAAGGGACAGAGCCCATCCAAACCGTGTTGGGGACCGCATTGGAACAGGACACCCAGAGACAACCACTGCCAGTGGCCGTTGCTCAAGACAACGCCTTTCATTTCCGTTACCCCGAGATGCAAGATTGCCTCGAGGCATTAGGGATGCCGGTCATCCCTTGGCACCCCTTAGAGGATGAGCCATTGCCGCAAGCGGCCTATGGACTTGTCATCCCTGGAGGCTTCCCAGAACTTCATGCGGAACAACTCAGTCATTGCAAACAAAGCCTTTCAGGCCTCCGCGACTGGCTGCAACACAAACCGCTTTACGCCGAATGTGGCGGCATGTTGATGCTGGGGACCAGCTTGATGGACGGGGAGGGCCAAACTCATGCAATGGCGGGGGTCTTACCGTTTCACGCCCAGCGCGGGAGATTGCAGGTGGGGTATCGCCGCCTAACGGCAACCCGCAACAGCTTGCTGCTGAAGGCGGGTGATCAGTGGATGGGCCATGAATTTCACCGCTGGCAGCTCAGCGAGGAACCTGTGGGCAAATGGCAAACGCTGTGGCAGGTTGATGGCTGGCATGTTGATCGCAGAGAAGAAGGATGGGCACTTCCGACCGTTCACGCAAGCTGGGTGCATCTTCACTGGGCCAGCTCTTCGACGATCTCATGCCGATGGCGCGCCGCTCTCGAAACCGTGGCGACACAGATCGAGAAGAATTCATAAAAACCACTCGCCAGCGACAGCAGCCCTTGAAGGAGCGCTGGCGCTTCCTAGTCGAAGGCAGCGTGCAAGGAGTGGGATTCAGAAACAGTTGCCGGCGACGAGCCCTCGACCTAGGCCTTTGTGGTTGGGTTCGAAACCTCAAGGACGGTGTCGTGGAAATTCAGGCGGAAGGAGGCGAGATGGCCTTGAACGAGCTTCGTGTGTGGTGTGAACGTGGACCAAGCGCTGCAACCGTTAAGCGAGTCGTACTTTCCAAAATCCCCGTGACTGGCAATGACTGGTTTGACGTAAGGCCTTAAGAGGAAGAAAACAGCGACAATCTGCAGCTGAGACAATCAACAGCGAAAGCAAGCAACAGACAACCCAATTCACAGCGCACTGATCCACACCATGGGCAACGAACGTCGGCTCTGGTTGCTTCGTCACGGAGCCACTGAATGGGCCAAAAACGGACGGCACACAGGCAGCACCGATCTTCCTTTGCTGCCTGAAGGAGAAGAAGAGGCTCGGCAACTTGCGCCTGTACTCACATCCAATCCGTTTGCAGCCGTGTTTAGTTCACCCCTTGAACGGGCAAAACGCACGTGCGAGCTAGGCGGTCTTGGCCAACAACGACGCATCATGGAAACGTTGCGAGAGTGGGATTACGGCGATTACGAGGGGATTACAACCTCAGAGATCCGCAAGGGCATACCCAACTGGACCGTTTGGAGCCATGGCTGCCCCAATGGCGAAAATGCCGAGGCCGTACAACAACGCTGCGAACAAAGCATTGCCATCGCCTTAGCGGAACCGAGCGAAGGGGATGTTGCACTGTTTGCCCATGGTCATGTGCTGCGCGCCTTAACAGGCACATGGTTAGGGCTCGGTGCCACAGGTGGACGTTTGTTCCAGCTCGGCACAGGAACCATCTGCATCTTGGGCTTCGAGCGAGGGCAGCGAGCAATCGCCCGCTGGAATGCCCCCACCAACGGCTTGTTTTAAGCCCTTGTCTAAGCGCAAGCCCTAATACGATCGCTCTGGAATGTTGTGTTTCCACTGAACGATGAGCGACACCACGCTCTGGGCTGAGCTGCTCGCCTATGGCACTGGCATCGGCCTATCCCCGATCCATATCGCCGTTCTATTGCTGCTGCTCCTAGGACCGCAGCCCTTGAAGCGAGGCGGCTGGTTCGTAGCGGGATGGGTGCTAACCACGATGGCGACATCAGCCTTACTCGTGACTGTGGGTCATTCATTGGTGCTGGATATGACGCAAGGCTCCCATCACCGCACCGGCTTGGATCTCCTCGCTGGTGGGGCCTTAATTGCCGTTGGCGGCAGGGAACTACTGCGCTCGTTGACCGATGGAGACACACCACCGGCATGGACCGCAAGCGTTGATCGCTTTGTGAACATGCCCCTCCCACTGCTGTTGTTCTTGGGTGCTATTGCGGAAGTTGCCAGTCCTGATGATCTCGTGCTGTTCGCAAAATCAGCAGGGGTTGTCTTGGCGGCTCAACTTCCCACATGGCAAGAACTGATTGGTCTTTTGGCCTTCACAATCGGGGCAAGCCTGTTAATGCTTACCCCTTTGGTTGCCGTTGCGATAGGTCGCAACAAAGTTATACCTGTATTGGAGCGTGGGAAAGACCTTCTGTTCGCGCGAGGCGAGCTGGTTGTAGCCGCCGTCAGCATTGGGATCGGGAGCTATCTCGGTTGGCAAGGAATCAGCGGCCTCACCATGACCTAAACGTAAGGGAAGGAGCTGAGGGATGTGGGGCAACACAGGAGCAAAGCATTGAGTATCAGAAACCAGATGAAAACAATGATTTTCAGGATGTCCCATTCAATCTTCAAACGCGACTCAACTTGATCAATCAAGAGCAACAAATGCTTGAAATTGATTATTCA
>NZ_JAKUHK010000130.1:0-5648 GCF_023630655.1 Synechococcus sp. MU1655
CGGATGCCAAGCGCGGAGCGCTTGCAAAAGACCAGTTTGATTGCCGCTGGTTCGCGGATTACCGCGAGATGCTGTCTGAGGTCGAAGCGGTTTGTATTGCTGTTCCGACCCTGCTCCACCATGCCGTTGGTTTGGCCTGTTTAGAGGCTGGACTCCACGTTTTGATCGAAAAGCCAATTGCGGCCAGTCAGGAGGAAGCTGCTTCGCTCAGCGAGTCGGCAAGCCGGGTTGATCGTCTGTTGCAGGTGGGACATATCGAACGTTTCAATCCCGCGTTTCGTGAGTTGACCAAGGTGGTTGCGAATGAGGAAGTTGTCGTGCTGGAAGCTCGACGTCATAGCCCCCATTCCGATCGAGCCAATGATGTTTCGGTGGTTCTTGATTTGATGATCCACGATTTGGATCTGGTCTTAGAGCTTGCAGGAGCGTCTGTTGTGCATTTATCGGCGGCCGGCGGAAGGAGCTCCGCAGGCCCCATCGATTACGTCAACGCCACATTGGGCTTCGACAATGGTGTGGTGGCCAGCCTGACTGCCAGCAAAATGAGCCATCGCAAGATCAGGAGTTTGAGTGCTCACTGCCGAGGGAGCCTGGTGGAAACAGATTTCTTGAATCACACCCTGCACATCCACAGGCGTGCTCATGAGTGGTATTCCGCTGACCACGGTGAGCTGTTGTATCGCAACGACGGTTTCATCGAAGAGGTGAGCACCACGTCAATCGAGCCCCTTTACGCCGAGCTGGAGCACTTCCTGCAATGCGTTCGAGGTCGTGAAACCCCCGCCGTCGATGGCCAGCAGGCGTCTCGGGCTCTCCGTCTTGCCGACATGATTGAGCAGGCCGTGGAGCGGCCAGGAGTTGGGATTGCTCTGGACGCTCCGATTTGATTTAAAGCAGGCCTTCTTGTTCGGCTAGCTCCTTGAGCGCTTTGATTTGCCACCGGCGGCATTGCGCTGGTGACGCTAGGTAAAACTGTTTCCAAGCCGCTGCTTTGTGCTGGCTGTACTCCCCTGTGTCTTGTTCGGGATAGGTGCTTTGCCAGCCGACCCGGACGGCATGACCAATGACCACATCGAGTGCGATGTCGTCTTCAAAGCGCATGTCTGGGTTGGTCATCGTGAAGGCCATCAGCGAGAGCAGGCTTTCTGTGCAGAGTTGGCGGTATTCAGCGGCTTCAATCCGACTGAGGAGATGCTCAACCTGAATGGCGAAGTTGCGCTCTCCTGGTGTTTTTTCCAGCACCAAAGCGCTGGTTAGCCGGTTGCGTCGTTCCAGCTTGTCTCCGATCACCAATCCACGGCAGTGATGCAGTAACGACCAAATGCCGGCATAGAACTCCTTCGGGACTTGTTGCAGGGAGCCCAGTCGCATGCGGTGTTGCAGCCAGTCGGATCCGCTCGGTCGTTCTTCAAGGGGCTCAGGTACGGACCACTGCACATGGCCGCGAAGGTGAAGCAGTTCTCCTCGCTGTAGAGCGGCACGGGCATGGTCGACGTCATTAAGCAGTGCTTGAAGGCGCAAGCTGATCGCATGGGGAGCTTCGCTGCAAAGGGCTTCAAAGGCTTCGTCCTGGCTCAGTTGTCTTTCCGCTGCAAGCTCTGAGGTGAGCAAAAGCAGGAGTTGACCAAGCTGCAGGGTGAGCGTGCCCTTGAGTTTTTCTGGTTCACGACGGGCAAGGCCATCAAGAGCCACCAGTAATTCCTGTTGCAGCATGCGTTCTCGGCCGTCGTTGCCGCAGGTGCTTTCAATCAAGGCGGCGATCGCTTGGCTTGAGGCCGGGGCGCTGAGACGAGAATCGCTGGTGTAGTTCCTTCCCACGACGACTTGCTTTTGGCGGCTGAGCAGGTCGATGACGGCATCCTCGAGTTGGGGATGGACGAGTCCCATCGCACCAGCGCAGCGGCGGGCCACATTCCAATCCTCCTGGCTGAGCCCGCGGTGGTAAATCTCCTCCAGCAGGGTGACCAGCTCAATCGGGGTGCCTTGCGGGCCGCTGAGAATCGCTCGATGGCCCAGTTGGCGCTTCAGTAGTTCAAGCACTTCGGCTTGTTCTCGGAGCGAATGGCTGCTCCAAAGACGATCACGGAGCTCACCAAGTGGGATGTCATCGAGCTCTTGTTCCTGGGCTGCGGTGAGGTCGCTGAAGTCGGTGGAGTCTTGTAAATAGAGGGCTGCATCGCTCCGTTGATGGGCGTTGCCTTTGGCTGGTGTGGCTGGAAGGGTCACCCACTGAGCACTGTCGGCGAGGGTTTCAAGATCGCTGAAGCAAACAGGAACATCCTCGATCTGTCCTGAGTTCAGACGTGTGGTGAGATCGATCAGTAGCTCAGGATTGTTCTCTAGCAGGGTGGCTTCAACAGGGATCAGTAAGAGCGGTGAACCCTCTCCACGCCAGTGCCGTTGCAGCAGGTGCAGTTCGTTGATGACCGTTTCCATGAGCTGTCGTGGGTCATGACTCACGAAGAAGGTGTCTTCTTCCAAGACAGCCGGTAAGACGGCAAGCTGCTCGTTGCCCTGTTGGTAGAGGCGTGCTGTGTCCGAGGTGTCGGCTCGGAGCATTGGCTGACCGCTCAAGTGGAGCGCTTCATCGCCTCCGACTGCGCTGAGGCGATCGTTGAGGTTGCTGGATGGCACGACCTGGATTGGGCAGGTCTGTGGATCGCTGACCGGTAACCCTCGCGCCTTGAGTTCGGCGGCAAGTGAGCTGCTGGTTGGTGCCAGGGCAACAAGGACCTGCTCGGAACCAATCTCGGCTTGGAACCTGCGACCGCAGGGGTCAAGGTCCGCTGGCTCGATTAGTCCTTCGATCAGCATGTCTCCGAGCCAGGCAAGGCTCTGGGTCCAAAGCAGAGGCACGTTGTCGTTGGCCAAACGTTGTTGGCTTCCTGGTGCCCGACGCTCGAGTTCCACCGCACTGTCTGGGACCAGATAGAGCTCGGGGTAGAGCTGTTGCCCATGGCGTTCGACCTGCAGGATCCTGAGCCTTTCTTGCCAGTAATGCGCGTCTGTCCAACGCTCTTCACAGCAGGCTGTTAGCTGCTCATAGGCCAGGAAGAGAGGCCATTCCGATTCCACTCCTTCGAAGTTCACGAGTTCGGTCCGTTCGTAATGCAGTCGACTGACGTCTTCGACCACGGTTTGATGTCCGTCCCGGCGGAAGCGTTTGTATCCGTAAGGGCCTCCTAGTTCGCGTCGGATCCGCTGGACGGTTCGTTCCACCAGGTCTCGCTCCTCCACCGCCCAGGCTGGGTAGCCGATCACGGAGAGACAAGCGCTGTCGACTTCCTTGCTGGCCGATTCCCGTGGCAGAAGTCCTTGGAGGGCCCGGCGCAAGCGGACGACAGCGCCTTGCGGCACGAGCACCTGCACTGATCCATCGCCATGGAAACTAAACAGATCGACGCCATCGAGGGCCTCGAGTGCCGCTTTGGCCATGCCAATGGAGCTGGCGTTGCGCTCGGGCAGGCCTTGATTCCCCTTGTCCCCCCGCTCCCAGATTCCGAAGTCGGGCACGCGGTAGGCCCGCGCCACGTAGTACACCAGGTTTTGGATGAACGCCACTTCGTGGCGGTTACGAACCACGGCGAGCCCGCCCCGGCTCAGTTGAGCTAGCTGCAACAGAAACAGTGATGTGGCATCGAGCTGCAGATGCCCCCATCCGTCATCGGCCACAACCTGATCGCCATTGGCGCTGTTGTATTTGGCATGCAGGGCGTCGAGCGGATCGAGGCTGTACTTAAAACGCTCCACTTTTGAGGCTTGGCGCATCATGCTGTTGAGCAAGCCGCGCATCAGTCCCAGAACCCTTTGTTCAAGTTCCCAGCTGCGTTGGGTGGTGCCCCTGTGAAGGCGACGATGGGCGATGGCCAGGCCCCAAACGCACTGAATCGAGTACACGCAGTCGCGAACCCAGGCGTCTCCGTAGTTTCCGTGCACGGTGTTGGCCGTGCTGGCTGGAAGCAATCCGCTCACTGGATGCTGACGTTGTAGAACCACCGCGTCGATGGCCACATCCAGGCTCTTTAGTTTTTCAAGGCGTAGCTCGTGTTGCTCCTTGGGGTTCGGATGCGACAAAACCGTGGCCTTCCAAGCGACCGGATTTAGATTCTCCCTCGCAGTCGAGTTAGGGATGGACATCACCAGCACCGGTCCGCGTGATCAACGTCGCTTCCAAGTCCTTGGGGTGCCTGTGGATGCTTGTCGCGATGTCACTGCTGCAGCCATCGGTGTGCATGCCGATGGGGGAGGTCAGATCGTGACCCTCAATGCAGAGATGTCGATGGCAGCACGAGCCAACCATCGCTTAGGTGCCGTGATTGCTGACGCTGATCTTGTAGTTCCCGATGGCGCAGGCGTTGTCTGGGCTCTTCGCTTACAAGGTGTGCGCGTTCGCCGAAGTCCCGGCATTGAGTTGGCATGGGAACTCTTGAGTTATGCGGAGGCCCATGGTTGGTCTGTGGCGCTCGTTGGGGCTGCACCGCAGGTGATGGAACGACTGTGTGATCGCTTGGTGGTTGAGCGCCCTGAATTGCGTCTGGTACTGGCGCAACATGGATATCTCAGCGAAGAGGATTGGCCTCAGCTTGAAGCCAACTTGTGCGAGCTCAACCCAGATTTGGTCCTTGTTGCTCTGGGTGTTCCCCGACAAGAACTCTGGGTTCAGAGCTTGAAAGCCTCACAAACCGGGGTGTGGATGGGTGTGGGTGGCAGCTTTGATGTCTGGGCTGGTCTCAAGGAACGGGCGCCAAAATGGGCCAGCCGTTTCCAGGTGGAATGGCTGTATAGGCTTTGTCAGGAACCAAGCCGCTGGAGGCGTTATCTCGCGCTACCGCAGTTCGTTTGGGCTGTTTTGCTCAGCGGAAGCCGACAGAAGCCTGCCAAACAAAAGCAAGCAACAGGAAGAACAACGGAATGATCGGCAGGATATCGATCAGCGGACTGAAGGCTTGATAGGCCTCAGGTAGCTGGGCCAGCAAATCGAGGGTGTAAGCAGCCATCCCGGCGAATTCATGGTCGGAGCTCGGACGCTACCACGTGTGATGGGCTCTTGAGCTCGGCTCCCACGGAGCGAAATCCTCTGAAAAGCAACCATCACGAATGGCTTGCCCCATGGCGGTGGTGAATCGGATCAAATGCGTGAGGTTATGGATGCTCAAGAGCGTGAGGCCGAGCAGTTCCTCACTACGGATCAGATGATGCAGGTAGGCACGGGTGTGATGGCGGCAGGCCACACAAGAGCAGCTTGCGTCCAAAGGAGTGTGGTCGTGCCGGAAACGAGCGTTGCGCAGGTTCCAGCGTTCGCCTCCAACCAGTGCTGTGCCATGCCTGCCAAGACGGGTGGGCAGGACGCAATCAAACATGTCAATCCCGTTGGCCACGGCAACTGCCATCTCGCGCAAGGTGCCAATGCCCATGAGGTAGCGGGGACGATCAGCGGGTAACAGCGGTGTGACCTGGCGCACGATCTGATGCATCTCCTCCACCGGTTCGCCGACGCTGACGCCTCCGATGGCGATGCCCGGCAGGTTGAAGTCCGCCACTGCTCGCGCGCTCAGATCACGGAGGTGGGGGAAACAACCACCCTGAACAATCCCGAAGAGGGCTTGGTCGTCGC
Organism: Synechococcus sp. MU1655; assembly: GCF_023630655.1. NCBI lineage: Bacteria > Bacillati > Cyanobacteriota > Cyanophyceae > Synechococcales > Synechococcaceae > Synechococcus > Synechococcus sp. MU1655. The sequence goes on from NZ_JAKUHK010000130.1 coordinate 5,615, forward strand.
GTTGATGGGCGTCTGCACAGCGGCCCAGCCAGGC
>NZ_JAKUHK010000131.1:0-5569 GCF_023630655.1 Synechococcus sp. MU1655
AACCATTGCGGGCGAGGCTTTTGGGCGTTTCATCATTTGCTGGAAAACGGTGACCGCTCCCCCTATCGCCAGTGGTTCCATGTGCATCAGTGGCCGCTGCGGCCCTATCCGCGCAGGGGCCAGGCCTGTGGCTACAGCTGCTGGTGGAATGATCCAGCGCTTCCGAAGTTCAACCACGACCATGCCCCCGTCAAGGAGCACCTATTAGCTGTTGGGAAGTACTGGCTTGAACGGGGAATCGACGGTTGGCGTTTGGACGTTCCCGATGAGGTGCCAGCACAGTTTTGGATGGACTTTCGGCGCATGGTGAAGGCGGTGAACCCGGAGGCCTGGATCGTGGGTGAGATTTGGGGCGATGCCCGGCCCTGGCTGCAAGGGGAGCATTTCGATGGGGTGATGAATTACCGCTTGGGCTGGAGCAGCCTCTGCTGGGTGGCTGGCTCTCGCCTGCGTCGTCGTTATCACAATCCGATGTACCCGTTGCGCCCCCTCGAGACGGAGGCATTGCTTGAGATCTGGTCTGAGACGCAGGGATGGTACGAGCCGGAGGTGAATCGGTGCCAGCTCAATCTTTTGGATAGTCACGATGTGCCCCGGGCCTTGCACAGCCTGAAAGGAGATGTGGCTGCGCTGTCTCTGGCGTTGCTGATGTTGATGCTTCAGCCCGGGGCCCCTTGCCTGTACTACGGAACGGAAGTGGGCCTGGAGGGTGGTTCCGAACCGGCCTGTCGCGAGGCGATGCCGTGGGAAGAGCCTTGGCCCCATGATTTGTGCACGATGATCAAGGCGTTAACCAAGATTCGCCAACAGGTTGAGGCGTTGAGTGAGCGTGGGCTTTTCTGGCAGGCTCACGCCAGTGATGGCCTCATAGGCCGTGCGCCTGGGGTGGTAGTGGTGGTGAACCGCTCTCGACGGAAGGCTTTGCTCCTGGAGGCTCACGATGTTCCGCAAGTGGGCTGGAAGACTGATGGCGCGTTGATTGGCACCTACCAGGGTGGGCGCCATTCACTTGGTCCTCAATCAGCGATCCTGTTTAAAGCTCTTGGATGAGTTTTACCTTCTGGACTCGCTCTGCTGATTAAGCCTGCTTAAGCGTGTTGATGAGACCTAAGATTCTTTCTTGGTTGGCATGTTCTTGAAGCACGACAACACCAATCTTCTTGGATTTGATTTCAATGTTTTTCAGGACTTGATTCTCTATTGGAAGGTCGGTAAGTGGGCATAGGTAAACATCGATAATGCGTTGTTGTAGGCACTCCAGGCTGTGGGGATTGGTGGCGTTTTTAGCTGAGGAGATAAGCCAGCCAGGTGGTGGTGGATTGAAAAGGGCACTGTCAAGCCATCGATTGGCATCAAGTCTCAAGCTTGATTTTCCTTGTAAGCGAGCCTCTTGATGAACTGTTCGCTCTAACTGAAGCAAGAGAGAATCGCCTTGGGGCTGCCAAATACTGCTTGCTTTCTTGAGTTTAATGCCGAAGACCTGAGCACATTTTTTTTGATTCCGACTGATGGTTGTTTGGTGTTGATGAAAGAGTGTGCCTACCTTCTTCCCGGACTGAAGCCATATCATTCCATCAAAACTAGAAAGTAAATCTTGGCTAACCATGATCCTGGTGTCTGGTAGAAAAAGCCGTCGAAAGAAGCCTCGTTACCAATCGATAGAACGTTTCTTGATTATGGGGCTCGCCCAGGTTGTGGGAGGTAATGCATGGAAATCATGCACTTTTGGGACCATGAATCGGCTTAATTGTTATCCCTTGCCGCCATCGATATCAATTGAGTGAATGCAAGGGAAGCTCTTTTTCCGTTTGTTGTCATGCTTGCTTTGTCTTTTTTATGACTTCGCTAAAGCGGATGATTGGCAGGATAAAAGGAAATGCAACCTGATCTGTTTCTGAAGACAACACGCTGTTTGGCGTTCCCCTCGCGTGCAGGGTTTGCTGTTAATAAGACCTGGTTGTTCAGTTTTGGTGGTTCAGCCATGCATGCAACTGAATCACAACCCTGTTTTGTGAAGGGCCTGCTACCAATCAAGGTGTGAGATTGAAGCCCTTGTCGAGACTTGAACTCGAGACCTCTCCCTTACCAAGGGAGTGCTCTACCGCTGAGCTACAAGGGCGTGTGGTGGATGGGCCGGGTTGGATTTGAACCAACGTAGGCAGAGCCAGTGGATTTACAGTCCACCCCCATTAACCACTCGGGCACCGACCCGAACCACACCCCCAGACATTACCAGCAAGGCTGTCGATACGATCAACCAATGTTTAAGAGTCGGGCCATGCACCTGTTGCTGCTCAACGGCCCCAACCTCAATCTGCTGGGCCAGAGGGAACCAGGCCTCTACGGTCGCCAAACCCTGGATCAGATCGAGACGGCACTCAGTGAACGGGCCAGCGCTGATGGCTTAGTGCTGGAGTGCTTCCAGAGCAATTTTGAAGGTGCCCTGGTGGACAGGATTCATCAGGCGATGGGGAAGGTGGATGGCATCCTCATCAATGCAGGGGCTTACACCCATACCTCGATTGCAATCCGTGATGCCCTGCTGGGGGTCGCCATCCCCTATGTGGAGCTGCACTTGAGCAACACCCATGCCCGTGAACCATTTCGGCATCGTTCATTTCTGGCCGACCATGCCGTTGGCGTGATTTGTGGTTTTGGCCCCGTCAGTTACGACTTGGCCTTGGATGGTTTGGTCCGCCACCTGCGAAACGCTGTGAGCGGAGCGGAGGGGTGATGGCTTCAACCTCTGTGGCCAGCATTCGTTGGTTGGCGGCACCTACCAGTGCGTCTTGGGTGCAGCAAGCGATTTCGAGACCGATGGAGGTCTTGATTGATCATGCGCATTGCGAGCGCAAAGCAGCGGGTTCTGCGGTGCAGCTGATGTTTCGTTATCTCTGCGAACCAGGCTTGGGGGAAGTGTTGAGTCCTTTGGCGCGTGAGGAGCTTGAGCATTTTGAACAGGTGCTTGCCTTGTTGCAGGCGCGAGGGCGCTATCTCGAGCCCTTGCCATCCCCGGGATATGGCGGCTTTCTTGCCAAGCACATTCGCAAAGAGGAGCCGCTGCGGATGCTCGATTCGTTTTTGGTGGCAGGTTTGATCGAAGCCCGCAGCCATGAACGAATGGCGTTGTTGGCGGAGCACAGCCCGGAGGACGATTTAAAGGACCTGTATGGAAGCTTGTTGTTGAGTGAGGCGCGCCATTTTGGTCTCTACTGGGTGATGTGTGAACAGCGGTGGGAGCGCTCGGTGATCGTGCCCCGCTTGGAGGAACTTGCACTGGTAGAACACCAGGCTCTGATTGGGGATTTGGAGAAGCCAGAAGACGTCAGGATGCACAGCTGCGGCGTGGAACCACTTTGATTGACGTCACACAATCGCTCCACATGTGGAACTGAGTGGCTGATGGCTGCAACGCAACTCAGGTCGCTGGTGGTGGGAGCCTCTATTCACGAAAGCCAGTGGGAGGCCCGGTTTGGCAGTTTTTCCTGTGGGAAGAAGGCGAAGGCAGGATCCGTCGTTCCACAACAACCAGAGACCTCAAGGAAGCCATGCGTATCGCCGAGCATTGGACGCTCGAAGCCCGATACGCTCAAGCCCAAGGTTTCCAAATCATCTTCACTTCTGTTGGGGTTGCATTAGAGAAATACGGCGAACACCAAGAGACCCGCGTATCCACAGGTCAGCTGAAAAGCGCAGAAAACATCCGCTACAACTACTGCTTTTTGATAAGGCTTTGTGCGTGAATAGTTGGCCTCGATCTACCAATTTCAATCCTCGCCCAATAGGACTAAGACAGGGTTCTGATGCTTCGTCTGGAGGATTGTGCCGCGTGGGAACCAGTTTGGCAGGAGCTTCTGCGTCATGGACGATTTTGGTGGAAAGAATGCTTATGCAACAGTGCTTTTTGATTCTGAATTTTAATACTTGTCCGCCATAGTTGACGCATCATTTGTTGTTAATTTTTTGCGTCTGATGCATTGCAGGGTCGGTGTCACTGATTGGATGAGGTGAGTTCTTGGTGGATTTAGATGTCTTTGTTTTTAAAAAAGAAACAACAGTAAATATTTTGTGGAGGCAGGCCTCACTATTATTGAGCTGATGGTTGTTGTTGGGGTTTTTGGTGTTCTGATCGGGTAATCGCAAAAGATAGTCAGCCAAGGGTAAAGCGGTAACAGCACATGTGCGGCAATTTTTGACAGAGTAAGAGTGCTTTGATTTTTGAATTATCCCGGTCCCTGGCTAGCGTCAATGAACATCTCTTCCCCTCGTTAGGGTTGAGGTGTCTGTATATTTTGTGTGGCTTAAAAGATACACCTGTGTTGAGACTTGATAAGTCGTGGCTGCCACCTGCTCTCAAGAGGTAGTTTGTGATTATCGATTTTCATCCTTGATGTTCGGCAGGATTGTTTCGTTATTGTCAGAGTTTGAACTATTCTCAGGCGAGCACAGGCTTCTAGCCCTGGCATTAGGTCATCTTCAAATCAGCAATATAGGTGCTGTTGTTTTAATTGTTTCTTCTTTGGTATTTCTTGGCAGTTTTATTTTTGTTTCGCTCAACAGCGACAATCAAGGAATGATGGCATGGATATTTGCCAAGAAGGAAGATTAAATTCAAGAGCTTCTTCCATGGCTTTGATTCCACAAGCAATGCTTGTGAATCAATAATTCAGCTACTACTGGCTCTGCGTTCAGTCTTGTCTATATCCTCAGGCACAGGCGTCTCCGGTGTTACCGCTTTAAGTATTGAGCCAAACACGATCAATGCTATGAAGCCGATGCCTAGTGTTTTGAATGCGCGACTCAACGTCTTTGAAGATGAGCTGACAGAGCAGGGCATGCAGAAATGACTCTCGTTGTTACGTGAGTTTATTCACTTTGGTGTGTTTTGATTGCGAGCTCAATGCCAGCTCCCCAAGCCGGATCCACCGGTTGCCATCCTTGTTTGCGTAGGTCCTTCCAGCGCTGTTCAGCAATGCGGGCGCACTGTTTGGCATCGGTCTGCTGCTATCGATCAACACCTTTGGGAAGAGACCCCATGAGCGCTCATCCCTGTGAAACAGTTTGTGCTAATCAAATGCCAATTCGAATTTGATCCGGTCTACAAAAAAGACGGCGAGACTCGTGGGGTTTGGTTTCAGAGAAAGTTCTGTCGCTGGAAGCGAATAAAGACACCGCAACAGCGGGTGAAAGAGCACAGAGATACGGGAGACATGGTCACCCTTGGAGTCATCTCAAAGGAGAAGTGAGTGAGTCATCAATTATTGATGGAACCTAGTATTTTTTTGGCGTCTTATCCCTTTGTATCTTTTTGATCAAGTTGCCCTTGATTAGCTCCCATCTTGTTGGAATCACGTGTCCATACCTGCCAAGATGCTGCAGTCTGAAATTCTGAAAATTCTTTCCAGGATCTCTTTTGGCAAAAAACTTTTGAATCTCTTCTTTCGGCGGCATAGCAAGCCACTGAAGCAGTTTAAGGGTGATTCCTCCACACACCCCTGTGACGACCCCTTTCCAAAACCAATCAGGCATCTGCAGCGCTGCTTGATGTGACAAACATTACTCGTAGCAG
>NZ_JAKUHK010000132.1:0-5557 GCF_023630655.1 Synechococcus sp. MU1655
TGGCGACGCTCACCACCAACCTCAGGTTGGCCGCCACCATCCGCTCCTTGGCGCGGCGGCCCGCCTGCAGCTTTCGCTTCAGTTGCGCCGCACTCACGCCTGCAGCTTTGGCGAACTCCTCTCTGGCCACCTCCTCTCCACCACGCTGATCCTTGAGTTCCGCTTCTAACGCCTCTAAATCCATCAACTCCTGCACCTGACGGCCCAGGGTGATCTCCTGCTGATGACTCAACAACGGCACTCGGCCGATGTCTCGTAAATACGAACGGACTAAATCGACTTCAGCGCCCGAGGCGCGACCGGTGGAGGCAGATGCGGGGCGGGAAGCAACAGCAGCAGCAGGAGCCATGACGCTTCATTGAGTTCTGTAAAGAGTAACCCTAAGAAACGTAAACAAGCTCTCAGAAAGCGAGCGCAGCGAGTAAATGAGTAGAAATACTCGTGGCTTCGAGCAGCTGGGGCGCATTCAGCAGCAGCCACTCTGCTGTCTTGAGATAAATCAAGGTGCCCATCACGTCCGTACAGGTCGTAATGAACGGGGTCGACATCAAGGCTGGATCCAATCCCATCCTGTCGAATAGCAGTGGAAAAGCAGCACCGGCCGTGGCAGCCAGAGTTGTAATCGCCAACAAACTGATGCCAACGGAGATCCCGATCAATGGACTTTCGCCTCGCCACCACGCGAAAGGAACCACCAACAGCATCATCAGAAGTCCCAACAAAGCTCCGGAAGCCGTTTCACGCACGACTGCTTTGAAAGGACCAAGCGACGAGATGCTCTTCGTGCTTAAACCACGGATCACAACCGTTGAACTCTGAGCCCCCACATTTCCACCGGTGCCAGCCAACAGAGGAATAAACGCCGCAAGTAGTACGACCTCTTTCAGCACCTTCTCATTCAGGGCAATCACTTGCGACGTGAAGAAACTGGCGACCACCAACACTGACAACCACACAACGCGGCGTCGAGCCACGGTGAATAAATTGCTCTGGAAATAGTCGTCCTCATCTCCGGCCTCCACAGCGCCAGCCGCGTACAAATCACGCGTGGCTTCCTGCTCGATGACATCAATCACGTCATCCACCGTGACGATCCCGACAAGACGACGCTCCCTGTCAACAACAGGCACCGCAAGAAAGTCGTAACGCTGAATGGCACGGGCAACCTCCTCCTGATCGGTATCGGTGCCAACGCTCACCACCTCCCGTGTCATCACATCACCAATGCAATCGGCAGGGTCGGCAGTGACCAAATCACGTAGAGACAAGATGCCGGTGAGATGTCTCTGCCCATCGGTGACATAAAGGCTATAAATCGTTTCGGTTTCTCTCGCACGCCGGCGAACAATGGTGAGAGCCTGTGCAGCACTATGAAATTCCTTGAGATCGATATATTCCGTTGTCATCAAACGGCCAGCCGTTTCGGGGGCATACCCAAGCAATTGAGCTGTCACACGCCGCTCGGCGGGACTGAGCTCCACCAAGAGACGGCGTACCACTTTGGCCGGGAGTTCATCGAGCAGGCGCACCCGATCATCGGGTGACATCTCTTCCACGAGCTCCAGCACTTCGCTGGAGCGCAGCCGTTCCAACAAACTTTGCTGAATGGCTGGCTCAAGGTATTCGTAGACCTCAATCGCTTCGTCCTTGCCGAGCAAACGAAAAGCAAGGGCCTGCAGCGTTCGAGGAAGGCAACCAATCGCTTCCGCCACATCAACTGGCTGAAAGGGAGCCAAAAGCAGCTTGACTTCGTCGTAATTGCCAACCGACAACATCGACTCCAATTGCTGAGCAACAACCTCAGCCACCAGATCATTCGTCACGATCACACCACTGCGGCCGTGGGCTTCTTCCATGCTCTCCGCCCAGCCCCTGCCAGTGTAAGTGCGGCTGTATCCGGTTATCGTCGGCGCCGATTGCACCCTCAACAGTTATGGCACCCAACATCAGCAACGTGTCCGTGAACACCCCCGACGGCGCCAACAAATCACTTGGCTCTTACTCCGGCAAGGTGCTGTTAATCGTGAACGTGGCGAGCCGCTGCGGATTCACCCGCCAATACAGCGGCCTGCAGGCGTTACAAGACAGCTACGGCGCTCAGGGGCTTGTGGTACTGGGCTTCCCCTGCAACGATTTTGGTGCTCAAGAGCCCGGATCTTTGGAGGAGATCAAAAGCTTCTGCTCCACCACTTACAACGCCAGCTTTGAGCTGTTCGACAAAGTGCATGCCACGGGAAGCACCACTGAGCCCTACACCACCCTGAACAAAACAGAGCCTTCAGGCGATGTGGCTTGGAACTTTGAGAAGTTCCTCGTAGGCAAAGACGGCACGGTCATCGCAAGGTTTAAAAGCGGAGTTGAGCCCGATTCAGATGAGCTGAAGACTGCGATTGAATCCGCCCTTAACGCCTAACCAAGCACCGGCCTACGAAGACACCCAGGGCTGCGGCACCAAGCCCCAGCCCCAGGGTGAGACCAATCAACCCCAGGGCAGAAAGCCAGTCGCCTTGCGCGATGAAGGTCACGCAGTGCACCATCCAGCTACTGAACGTGGTGAGCGAACCGCAGAAACCAATCCCGACCAACAACTGACGCTTTGGTCGGAGAGGAAGCCCGACCAACCAACCCAAAATGAACGCTCCGAGCACGTTCACAATCAGGTCTTTGTCGTGGAAGTGGGAGGCAATTTGCCAGCGCATCACAGCACCAGGAACTGCACCAAGCGCCACAAGAGCCATTTCGTTCAGGTCTTGGCGAAGGGTGAGCTGGTTTGTCGTGGGGGAGGAAGGAGGCTGTGACATCAGGCGATCCCCTCGGTCAATCCAAGTCCATAGCCAAGACCAGCCGCAACCAAGCCACCCAGGATCGAGCCCACGCCGAGGAGCAACGATTCACGCCAATTTCTCTGCTTCAGAGTGTTGAGCAACTCAACGGCAAAGGTGGAAAACGTACTAAGGCTGCCGAAAAAGCCCACTGCCACCAACAACGTCAGCGCCGAAACACCTTTAGAGGTTGAACAGGCGTCATTCACCTGCAGGCCTACCACCAGACCCAGGGCAAAAGCTGCGACGAGATTGACGGCAAACGTTCCCCAGTGCTTAAGAGGAACCATCGGCTCAAAGTGGTTGACAATTCGCAGCCGAAGCCACGCGCCAGGAATGGCACCAATCCCAACCAGCACCACCTGAGTAGCGGTGAAGGAGTCAGCCACGTAGCCAACCGCGAACTGGCTGCAAGCCAGCTGGCAGGCCCTGGCCTGAAGACATCTGAACTTGAATCCAATCTCGGCCGTCGTCTCCACGCCAATGACGCAACATCTGCAGCGGAGTGCCTAACTCCAACCGGCGCAGGGCAGGGGCCTCAACCAGCGGACTCGATCTCAGCACACAGCACTCACCGCTGAGTCGGGGACTTTTGCCTTCCTGACGGCGCAAAAGAGGAAGCCTCCTCTGGGCTCCACCAGCAGGTAAGCCCGCGGGTGCCATTAGAGCGACTCCCAGCAACCAGCCCCAACGCAACACCGCTCCAGTCGACATACGCATCAGATATCGAGTGACGCCATATCCAAATCGGCGCTATGCGTTTCAATAAATTCTCGCCGTGGAGCAACTTTGTCGCCCATCAAAATTGTGAAAATCCGGTCGGCTTCCAAAGCATCTTGAACCTCCACCCGCTTCATCATGCGCGTGGACGGATCCATCGTGGTTTCCCACAACTGCTTCGGCATCATTTCACCTAGACCCTTAAATCTCTGAATATTGTAGTTGGCTTTCTCACCAAATCCCGCCAACGTTTTTTGCAATTGCTGCTCGTTGTAGCAATAGGTGTGATTCTTTCCGCGCTCAACTTTGTAGAGAGGCGGGCAAGCGATATAGATATAACCCCCTTCAACCAATTCTTTTTGATACCGATAGAAGAAAGTGAGAATCAGAGTTCGGATATGCGCTCCATCCACATCCGCATCAGTCATGATGACAACACGATGATAACGGAGATTTTTAACATCAAAATCTTCGCCTTTAATACCCAAACCAAGAGCCGTAATCAGAGCCTGAATCTCAGTGTTTTTGTAGATCTTGGCGTCGTCGGTTTTCTCGATGTTGAGAATCTTTCCGCGCAAAGGCAGAATCGCCTGAAAACGACGATCGCGTCCCTGCTTAGCGGAACCGCCAGCAGAATCACCCTCCACAATATAAATCTCTGATTCGGAAGGATCTCTGGAGCTGCAATCGGCCAATTTGCCCGGCAGCGTTGAACTTTCCAGCACGCTCTTACGACGCACCAACTCCCTCGCTCGGCGAGCCGCCTCAGCAGCGTTGAAGGCCTGAATCGCCTTCTCGAGAATCATGTCGATCACCCCTGGATTGAATTCCAGGTATTGGCTGAGTGACTCACCAACCAAACTGTCAACAATACCGCGCACCTCAGTATTGCCAAGTTTGGTTTTGGTCTGACCCTCAAATTCAGGCTCAGGCACTTTCACCGAAAGCACAGCGGTAAGGCCTTCGCGAATGTTTTCACCCGCCAAGTTGGAATCTGATTCTTTGCGCTTGCCTCGTTTTTTCGCAAACGAATTAAGAGTACGGGTGAGAACGGTTTTTAAGCCTTCAATATGGGTGCCACCATCAACCGTGCGGATGTTATTCGCAAAGCCAAGAATACTGTCGGAGTAAGCATCAACACACCACTGAAGTGCAGCCTCCACGGACACTCCATCTTTTTCGGAATTGACATAAATAATTTCCGGATGCAGAGGATCTTTCTCCGCATTCATATAGGCCACATATTCTTTAATGCCACCCTCATAGAAATAGAGCTCTTCATGGGGCTGGCCCTCCTGACCCCTTGCAGCCTCTCTCTCATCGCGAAACACGATGCGCACACCACCATTGAGGTAGGCCAGCTCACGCAATCGTGCGGAAAGGGTCGAATAATCAAACTCAATACCGCCCGTAAAAATCTCGTGATCGGGCTTAAAGCAAACGCTGGTACCAGTGATCCCGCTCTCCTCAGCTGGCTGAGGCTCTGAGGCAAGGCTTCCGATGGCAGCACCACGCTCAAAGCGTTGACGATGCACCTGCCCTTGACGGCGCACGGTGACTTCAACCCACTCGCTCAGGGCATTCACGACGGAAACGCCGACACCGTGCAAGCCACCCGAGACCTTGTAGCCACCGGCTCCAAACTTGCCACCGGCATGCAACACCGTGAGCACGGTTTCCAGGGCGCTCTTCCCAGTGCGGGGGTGAACATCCGTTGGGATTCCTCGGCCGTTATCACTCACAAACGCCGAGCCGTCTTCTCCAAGAACGACCGTGATCTCGTTGCAATGCCCAGCGAGGGCCTCATCCACGGCATTGTCCACCACCTCATACACGAGGTGGTGGAGCCCACGGGGACCGGTGGTGCCGATGTACATCCCCGGGCGTTTTCGCACCGGCATCGGGGCCAAATTCAGGGCTGATTTGATTCATCGAAGAAACGATGGGGTGCATCCCCTTTAAAAATGACGCGTCAGAGGCTTCTGCGAGCGCCTCTGGGAGACCGGTGGTAAGTT
>NZ_JAKUHK010000133.1:0-5523 GCF_023630655.1 Synechococcus sp. MU1655
TCTAGGTACGTCATCAACTCACGATCATGCGCTTTTTTAAAGCGGCCGCTACCGGCCTGATCGCGCTCACAGCTGTTGGCCTTGTGGCCTGCCAAAAGTCTGCTCCCACGAGTGACACAGAGGCGTCAGGCCAAACAGGCAATGTGTTTGAGACCGGAAAGCTGAGAGCCGTCGTTGTGGACGATGTGCTTCCCATGGTTGACGAGAAAGATGGCAAATACGAAGGCCTTTCTTTCGTGGTGCTTAATGCCATCCGCGATCAGCTGAAATCAGCTCCAGAAAACAAGTCCGATGACATTGTGATCGAGCCTGTTTCCATCAAGTCTGCTCAGGATGGACTGAACAAAATTCGTTCCGGAGAAGCTGATATCGCTTGTGGCGTTGCCTTCACTTGGGAGAGACAAAGAACGCTTACCTACAGCTTGCCCTTCGCAACAAGCGGCACGCGTGTTTTAGCTCCCAAAGGGAATGACGGAACACCAGACAGCCTTAAAGGAAAAACAATTGGTGTCGTGAAAGACACGGCTGCAGCGGCAGTCCTGGCTAAATCCGTTGATGACGCCCAGTTCCAATTCTTCGCGACCCCTACAGAGGCTCTTGCAGGCCTTAAGGACGGAACGATTGAATTCCTCGGTGGGGACACCCTCTGGCTGAAAGCCAGTCGAGAGGCAACGGCTCCGGATGCTGATCTGGTCCCCACATTCCCTTACGCAAGATCCAGCGTCGGCTGTGTGATTGCGGACACCACTCCTCACCTACTGAATTACAGCAACTTGGCCATCGGTCAGATGCTGACCGCTTATGTGGACGACAACGAAGACGTACGCACAGCCGTCAACAAGTGGATTGGTCCTGATAGTCAGGTTGGGCTCAGCGAAAACATGATCGGCGATTTCTTCACCATCGTGCTCGCAACGACAGCTGAATTATCCAAAGGCTCCTGAGCCCATATTCCTAAAAGCGTTCAAATTTCACGTCACTCATGAACAAAACAACCCTCCTCAGCATCGCTGCAATTCTCGCGTCAAGCTCTGTCCTGACAGACGCCTCGCACTCAGCTGTTCTCAGCGAGCCCGATCTAGGGAATGCTCTGGAACAGCGCATTGAGAAGCTCTCGAGTGACACTTGGGAGCGATTAGGGGTCAGTCATCACAACGATGGCCAGACCATTGCTCGAGCATGGGGCAATGGCAACGGCCGCGCCTGGGGCAACGGTGGTGGCCGTGGACGTGCCTTTGGCAACGGGGGCGGAAGGGGCTTCGCCAATGGCTATCGCGCAGGTTTCGCCAATTGGTAAACCACGCTGATTACGGACCCATCGGCCTCTTGGTGATTCAGGCCACATCGCTCTGCAACCTTGATTGCAGTTACTGCTACTTGCCTGATCGCCAGAAACGACGGATCTTTGATCTCAATCAATTACCTGTTTTGCTGAACAGGGTGTATGAGAGCCCCTTTTGGGGCCCTCAGCTTTCAATCCTCTGGCATGCTGGCGAACCACTGACGCTGCCTTGCAGCTTTTACGACGAGGCAAGTGCCATCGTGCGTGAGCAAACAGCTGAGCTGCAGGAGCAAGGGGTTCAGATTGAGCAGCATGTGCAAACCAATGCGACGTTGATCAACGACGCCTGGTGTGAATGCTTTCAGCGCAATCAAATTGTTGTAGGTGTGAGCGTTGACGGGCCAGAAGAGATCCATGATTCCCATCGCCGTTTTCGCAATGGCATTGGATCTCATGCTCTAACAATGCGTGGCATTCGAAAACTTCAAGATCACGCGATTCCTATCCATGCGATCGCTGTACTCACGAGTGCGGCCATCGAAGATCCAGAGAGGATGTACTCCTTTTTCCGTGACAATGGAATTCAGGATCTCGGCTTCAATGTCGAAGAGCAAGAAGGTATTAACGCCAGCTCTTCCATGCAGGGACTAAGCAGAGAAAAGCAATATCACAACTTCTTAAAATGTTTTTGGGAGTGCAATCAAAGGGACGGTTTTCCGATTCGCCTGCGTGAATTCGATCAAATCACTGAGATGATGGCCAGTGGGCAAAGACTGCTTCAGAACGAAATGAATCGCCCATATTCGATCTTGAGTGTGGATTCAGCAGGCAATTTTTCCACTTTTGATCCTGAACTCCTCTCCGTGGAAACCAAGAAATATGGATTGTTCAATTTAGGAAATATTCGCGATCAATCCCTCGTCGGTGCCGCTGAAACCGAGACATTTCGCCAATTGCTTCAAGACATGACCATTGGGACAACGCTTTGCCGTGATCAATGTGACTACTACGGCTTCTGCGGCGGCGGAACTGGAAGCAACAAGTACTGGGAGCATGGAACCTTGGCCTCTAGTGAAACCTGTGCCTGCCGTTTTTCAACCCAAATCCCAGTGAACGTTCTTCTCGAACAAATTGAAACCCAGGGTGTAAAAACACCTTAACTATTTCAATAGCAAATATGTTTTCACTCACACGCAAAAGCCATCGATCTGCATCAGCTATCGGCGTCGTCGTAGCTTGCTCATCGCTCATTTTTGCTCACGCACCAGTCGCTCACGCAGGTTGCACATTCCTCATGCCAATCGGTGGCAATGGCGATGGTCCTAAGCCCTACATCGTCAAAAAGAGAGTTCAACGCAACAAAGCATTGCTAGGTCGTACGAACTGGAATACCGACTTTGTCGTGAACCAACCTTTTGCCTCTTACAAACTCTTCTTCACCGCAGACTCGACGGATAGCAACCCTGGCTCTTATCCAATCGAAGCCTTTCTGAAATTTTCGGACGGCAGCAATTTAAGAGTTGTCAAAGAATTCATGAAGCCACCAACAGGAACCGGAGCTCAGTTCGGTCCATTCCAGACTCCTCAGGGGAAGGCTGTTAGCCAGGTGAACTTCAAAGTTGGTGCTGGCAACGATCCTGGAGCAACCGGATTCAGTTACCGCATTTCGGTACAGGGTTGCGACTGATGCATGAAAGGTCAATCAACTACATTGTTGTTTGGCCTGGTGAGTTCCTCTCTCCGGGAGGGTGATCGCAGCATCAACCATCGGGCCAATGCCCGACTCTCCCTCCGATTGTTCTTGCCCCATCCTCTGCTCCCAGATCTAAAGGAATTGGCCTCTGCCATAGCCGTAGACCACGGGTTCGAGCTGGCTGATTTGCAGGTCCTAGCCCACATGCAACCCATGACGGTGCTGATCCAAATTCGCCGTTCCAGCGGAGACGATGTGACCTTGGATGATTGTGCTGCTTTCAGTGCACCGATGGGAGAAGCCCTGGAAAATGCTGCTGTTCTCAACGAGGCTTATGTCCTGGAGATCAGTAGTCCAGGGATCGGAGAACATCTTCAATCGGATCGCGATTTCCAGACTTTTCGTCGCTATCCGGTCGACGTGATTCACCGTGACGCTGAGGGGATTGAAAAGAAACATTCCGGGACCCTTTTAGAGCGAACGGAAGACCACATCAAGATCAGTATTCACGGGCGAATTAAACAGATCTCGCGGGACTCCGTGATTTCTGTTGAGCTCACCAGTCCTACTGGCTGACCCCTTCAAGCCTCTTCCAACCTCACTCTCCTCCAAGACTTTCATTCCCGTCCTCGATGGCTCTCGTCCTTCTCCCCGGCCTCAGCAACCTGATCGAAGACATCAGCGAGGAAAAGAAACTCGCCCCTCAGGTCGTTGAGGCTGCCTTACGAGAAGCACTTTTAAAAGGCTATGAGCGCTATCGGCGCACCCTTTATTTAGGGATTAGTGAAGATCCTTTCGATGAAGAATATTTCAGCAATTTTGATGTCGCCCTCGATTTAGACGAAGAGGGCTATCGGGTTCTCGCCAGCAAAATCATTGTTGATGAGGTTGAAAGCGAAGACCACCAAATCGCCTTGGCCGAGGTCATGCAAGTGGCTGAAGACGCCCAGGCCGGCGACACTGTCGTACTCGATGTCACTCCCGAGAAAGAGGATTTCGGTCGCATGGCAGCTGCCACGACCAAACAAGTTTTGGCTCAGAAGCTGCGCGATCAACAGCGACGGATGATCCAAGAGGAATTTGCTGATCTCGAAGATCCAGTCCTGACTGCTCGCGTGATTCGATTCGAGCGTCAATCGATCATCATGGCCGTGAGTTCGGGTCTTGGCCGTCCCGAGGTCGAAGCTGAATTGCCCAGGCGCGATCAGCTCCCCAACGACAACTACCGCGCCAACGCCACCTTCAAAGTCTTTCTTAAAGAGGTCAGCGAAGTGCCTCGCCGTGGACCTCAACTCTTTGTGAGTCGAGCCAATGCAGGGCTGGTGGTTTATCTCTTCGAAAATGAAGTTCCTGAGATCCAAGAGGGCTCGGTACGCATCGTTGCCGTTGCCCGTGAAGCCAATCCACCATCGAGATCGGTAGGGCCTCGGACCAAGGTGGCTGTCGACAGCATCGAGAGAGAGGTCGATCCTGTTGGAGCGTGCATCGGAGCCCGGGGATCACGCATTCAACAAGTCGTGAATGAACTCCGTGGCGAAAAAATTGATGTCATCCGCTGGTCCCAAGACCCCAGCCAGTACATCGCCAACTCGCTGAGTCCAGCTCGCGTCGAAGTTGTGCGTCTTGTTGATCCCGAAGGGCAACATGCCCATGTGTTGGTGCCGCCCGATCAACTCAGTCTTGCCATCGGTCGAGAAGGTCAGAATGTTCGTCTTGCAGCTCGATTAACGGGTTGGAAAATTGACATCAAGAACTCAACGGAATACGACCAAACCGCAGAGGATGCTGTTGTTGCTGAGCTCATCTCCCAAAGGGAAGAGGAAGAAGCCCTTCAACGTGAAGCGGAAGAGCGCTTAGCCGTTGAACAGGCAGCCAGGGCCGAGGAAGATGCTCGACTTCGTGAGCTGTATCCGCTTCCCGAAGACGAGGAGGGATACACCGAAGATGGAGAGTATTACGAGGATGCTGAAGCAGCGGTCGAGGAACCCGTGGCCGAAGCCGTAGAGGAGTCAGTCGAAACAGCTGAGACCGAATTGCAAGCTGAAGATCAGATCACAGAACAACCTGAACAACTGGACGACGAGCTCGATTCTGAGGATGCCCCCAGCACAAGCGATGAAGAGGAAGGAGCCCGGTGAACGTTTCGCGCCCCGTCCTCCGTCGCTGTGTCGCCTGCCGTCAGCTGCTCGATCGCAGCATGCTTTTGCGAGTGATTCGTGACCATCAGGAAGGGGTCCTCCTCGATCAGGGAATGGGCCGATCGGCCTACCTCTGCCCGACTGAGGCCTGTTTTGAAGAGGCACGCCGCCGCAAAAGGCTTCAGAAATCCCTGCGTTGCCAGGTTCCTGAAGACGTAATGACGGCGCTGCAAGAGCGGCTCACCGAACCTCGGGTTGCAGCCGCTGAGGCAAGATGAACATTGGCACCACGTGTGTGGAGCCCCGAGGCACACCGTGCCCGGACCGACCGGAGACCTGAATGACCAGCAGCGGCAAAGTCAGAATTTATGAGTTGTCCAAGGACCTTGGCTTGGAGAACAAAGACGTCC
>NZ_JAKUHK010000134.1:0-5520 GCF_023630655.1 Synechococcus sp. MU1655
ATCGGGAGTTCAGGAAGCGGCCACACCATCAGATCAACCGCTTAAACGCGAACCTTTGCCGTCATCCAGGCATCACCCTTCACAGCAGCGGCAGCGATCAAATCCGCCAACGTCACGAGCAATCGATAACTGAGTGCCACCGCAAGCAATGGCGCCTCCGGCACAATCGTGCCCATACGAAATAACAAAACCGCCTCAAAAACCCCCAAACCACCTGGAGCAGCAGGAACAACCAGGCCAGCCGTCCAGGCGAGGGCAAAGGCCGCAAGCCAAAGGCCCAGAGGCTGCCCAGCCAAAAGTCCGAACGTCTGCAAGCAGCACCAAAACCCAGCAAATCGACAGAAAACGAACAGCAGTTCAGAGGCGAGAGGCCACCAGGGGTAAGAGGGTCTGCCGCTGCCCAAGTCCTCATCCTCAATGGAGGTCATCCCCCCCGGATCCACACGATTGAGCTGGCGCAACTTGCTGGTCTCCAACCGACGCAACAAAGGCTCACGCCAACGCGGCAACAGCAGCGCGGAAGGAAGAACACAGAGCAACGCCAAACCGTTTTGGAACCCACCGAACGGCACCCAAAGCAAGGCAGCAACGGCCATCACCATCGGCTCCATCAACACCGAGACCAAAGCCTTGCCCCCTCCAAGGTCAGACCGCAGAGCACGAAAACGATCGAGGAAATGCCAGATGCCACCAGGCAAATATTTGAGCAAGTTGCTTCGCAGATAAAGCGGCACCAAGGACAAGCGTTCCGGCTGATGCCCGAGCCAAACCACCAAAACCTTCCATGCCAAGGCATTAACCACCAAGCTGAGCCAACTCAAACCAAGCCCCAATAACAACCACCACCATCCCTGTCGGCTGATGGTGAGGGCGCGCAATCCTGTGGCATGGCTTGCCAATGCCACTCCCACAAAGGCGAGGGTCAGCAGGGTGATCCAAAGGCGTAAACCACCAGGCAAAGAAAGCCGTTTCAGCACTGCCAGTCCTCCTCGGGCACAAAAGCATGGGCCTCAAGAGGGAGGCGATCACGAAGCTCCATCACGGTGAGACCAGCCTCAGCAGACACACGCTGAAGCTCATCTTGCTCCCACTTCAGCGTGAAAGTCCCATCCGGACGGCGAGTCTGCTTGGCACGAATCAGGCCCCAAGGCGTTGCGATGGCCCCACAACGGCGGGGCAGCACCCAGCGCCCCTGTTCCCGCTCCCTCAAGCCGATGGTCGGACTATGGCGCCACCACACCTGCCGCAAGGCAGCGGCTTGATCTGGCGTTGTAAGGGCCATCACCGAAGTCCCAGGCCTTTGCTTTTTCATCAACACAGCTCCCTGAACCACATCCAACGCACCCGCCAAACGCAAATGCTGAGCCAGGCTTGCCAACTCTTCGGCAGTGGCATCATCAATCCAGGCCTCCTGCACCACAAGCTCCTGCCAACCAGGCTCTGGTTGGCTTTCATCACGCATACGGATCAAGCGCAGCAGGTTGGGACGATCCAAAGAGCGATGGCCAAGGCCAATGCCGACGGCTTCTACCTCCATCCTTGAGGGGCGTTGAAAGTGATCCGCCAACACAGCCACTAAGGCCAACCCTGTGGGAGTCGTGAGCTCAACAGCAGGAAGATCCTGCCCGGTGAGGAGCGGCAGCTGATGACGCCTGGCCAATTCCAGTACCGCTGGCACAGGAACAGGAAGCACCCCATGGGCCGTCGTCACTTGACCATGACCGGCTGGGGGTGTTGTGCAATAAATCAAATCAGGGGCGAGGTGCTCAATACCAGCGCAGACGCCGATGACATCAACCAAGCTGTCAATCGCGCCAATCTCATGAAAGTGAACTTGGTCAGGGGCACAACCGTGAACCGTGGCTTCTGCATCAGCCAGGGCCTGAAACACCTTCAAAACCCTGGTTTTTAGAGAAGCAGACAACGAGGCCTCCGAAATCAACCGGCGGAGATCAAACCAGCGACGATGGGGAGGACTGGGGTCCTCATTCCTCACCGTGAGGCGAAGCCCACGCAATCCTCCACTCTGAGACTCCTCAATGTTGAGTCCATAGGCCTTCGCGAGACCAAGCGCCTGCAAAGGCTCATGAATGACCAACTCCGGCACTCCTAAATCCAGGAGTGCCGACAACAACATGTCCCCGGCAAGACCCGTCGGACAATCAATGACCAGAGCGCTCATACAGGCTCTGGAGGCATGCCGTCCAGCAACCTGTCGGCGATCGATTCAATCTCTGTGCGTCGCGAACGCAGCAGCTGCTCCACCTCCCGGCGTGCTCGGCGTTGCTCTCGCTGAGCCGTGTCGACATCTTGTCCAGAGACGCCCCAGATACGTCCAAGCAGAGCCTTGTCATCTGCGCCACCTTGAGGGGGGCCCTCTAGCAACGTCTCAGCAGCCATTCCAGCCTGAAGAACCCGGCTCCAACGACGCAAGTCTTCCAAAGACAAACGCGCCCGCTCGGGCAGAGCAAATTCGGTAACACCGTTGCAGCGCAACCCCGCCTGAAGACAGCCTCGGGTACCAACAAGAACGCGTTTAACTTCGAGATTTTCCTCCTGAGCCACCAACCAGTGACCAGCCTCGTGAAACGCGACTCTGCGCAATCTGTTACGTCCGCCTGGAAGGGATTCCGCGAGAAGGTGTCCTCCCATTCCATTCAGCTGAGCAGCATCAACGGTGAGACCCAACAGCGCTCCTCCCAAACCGAGAGCAATCCATGCCGGCGATAGTCCGACTAACGGCCCAAACACAGCCAAACCGGTGGCACTAGCCACCGCGACACCGGCGGTGGTGTTGAAGGCGGGGGAAGAGGGCATCAGGTCTTGGCAGGTCGGGGACGAGCGCCTCCCTTACGGGATCCCTCCCGACCTTTTCCACCTCGAGTCGGCATGGGTGCAATCACTTCAAAAGCTTCAACGGCGAGGAGCTGTCCTTGACGACGCACATCCAAGCTCACGAAATGTCTTAGATGCTCGAGGGGTAGCTCACCTGTGAGCTGAACTTTGAAGGGCAAAGGACGGAATCCATCGGCTCGAGGCAGCTGTCGTACCTTCACCACGAGCTCATTGGCTTCTGGCTTCGTGAAGATCAATTCGCCACGAATCGAGAAGAAGTCGTCTCCTTCGGGCAGTTGATCCAGAGCACCCTCGGCATCTGTAGCTTCGGCATCCGAAGATTCAGCTGTCGCCAGCGTGCTCGGCTCCCAAATTCCTGCAATTTGGAGATGCAGCTGCTCAGACTCACGACAGCGGGGATACACCACCCAGAGATGGGGTGCAGTCATGTCGAGGTGACGGCGCATGAGGGTGAGCATTCTTCCGAGGACGACAGCCTCTAATTCATTGCCATCGGAATCGATCAAGACTCCACGGGTCAGCTGATCGTCGGATTCCGGTCGGTAGACGCCCCTTACAACACCGATCGCCCGGTACTGGAGGAGTTCTGTAACCGGGGAAATCGGATGGTCGCGCATTGCCGTCAGTGGCTTCCATATACCTTCGTTAACTCTAGCCAGCTCGAGGGATTCGATCCAAAGTGGTCTCAGCACTCCCCATGCAGATTGCCCGGCGCTAACCGATTACAGGCGGTTCGAAATCGATGGTTGATGGGGTTGGGACTTCCTTTGGCCCTGCTGACAGGCTGGCTTGTAGCCCAATCAGCTCATCAATATCCAAAGCCCGAACAGAGCAATCAAGAGGCGAAGGCAGGCGTCAAGCCTGTCAAGCGTCCAACCAAAACCAAACTTTCTTCAGCGATTGAGCCAGAGCAAAGGCTGGAGCAACGCGCCCTCTCCCATCCTCGCGAGTGGCGTTGGCGCATGCTCCTGGCTCAATCGAAGCTCCAACGAGGTGATCGTGATGGAGCCAGGCGTGAGCTCATCACCCTTCAAGCCCTATGGCCTCATCGCCCAGAAGTACAGAACCTCCAACTGTTGTTGGATGTGGGAACCAAGCGTCAGGCCACCGCTTTGGGACAGACAAGCGATCGCTTCAAGAAAACACCAAAAGGTCAAAGACTCCAGCTTGGATTGCGCCTCGCTGATCTGCAACGCCTCTCCGGACAAAACAACGCAGCCATCGCCACGTACCGCCTGATTGCCGCGGAATCTCCAAAGAGCATGGACCCCCTGCTCGCTCTCGCTCTCCTCCATCGAGACATGGGCCAAAGTCAGCAATCGCAAAACGTGCTGCTCAGTCTCCGAAACAGGCTTTCTGTCAGTGAAAAGAACAAGCAAGCCCTCGATCAGCTAGCGGTGCGCTGGCAACTTGATTCCTTCCGAAAGGGTGCAGATAGAACGGCAACACCTGGAGCAACCGTTCTGCCCACTCCGACTAAGGCGCGGGCTGCGACGACTCCAAGGCCTTAAGCGCTGCATCGATGGCGTCGGATGGCGGTGTGGCGTCATTCATGGCGTTGGCCCTGCGCAACCGGTTCATCAAATCCATGGGGTTGGTGGCATCCAGCACCGACTCCTGGTCGTTCTGACCTGGCACGGTCTGGAACACATCACGTTGCTGGGGAGACTGATAGCCACTTCCCATCGGGCTTTCCTGAGCCAAAACTTCCGCGGAGGCAACCAGCGCAAGCACACTGATAATTCCAAGGAGATGAGGTCTTAAGGCAGTAAGCGATGGCACGTTCTCAGCTCCCAAACAACGGCCTGATGCTAAGGGTCACCTTCAGAAGCCGCATCATCCGTGCAAAATGCCAGCTGGACTATTATTGCAAACAGAGATCAGTAAAACACTAGTTATACCAATGGCTTAGGAGATACGAGAAAAGCCACTGCACCTACAAGCTGTACCAACAAAAGGACGAAAAACGAACTGACTTGGTCACAAAAGGCCAGAAGCCTTTATCGCCTTGACCTGCTTAAGAAGCTTCAAGTGCGCCATGAAGACTTGAGCTGCTGCTACGTGAAAACGATCGGCATTAGATGCAGACCAGCCTCAAAAAAAGCAGGATCAATGGTTATTCCACGCTCAACTCAGTGTTTCAGATCAGTTCGTGAATATTCAGCCAGGAGATCGATAGCGACAGCTACGCCCCATTTTTTCTTACGGGTTTTGTAACGTTTTCAGCCCCACTTGCTAAAAGCTTTACGACTGATATCAATACTCATAAAAGCCAATTCTGTTGCCATTTTTATGCACCATGAACCGTTCATCGGTTGGATCAGGTCGCCAAATACCTCCGCGCTTATCCACAAAAAAACCGTCGCCTTGATCACTAAATTGATGACTATATACTTCGACCACTCCATCTACCCAGATCATCGTCATTGTAAATGGATTTTGCCTCACCGTGCATTGCATTGACATATCATTGAAGTGGCAAATTCCTTTATACTCAACTGCTTTTACGGGAGCAGATACAATCAATGAAGATCCAATAGCAAGTGTAGAAATAGCTAACGAGAAAAGTTTCATCCGACGAACATTTGAGTCTTTCATCCCTTGACGCAATAGCAGAGACTGCCGTGCGTGAACAGCATTCATTGAAGACAATGGAATGAGTGG
>NZ_JAKUHK010000135.1:0-5514 GCF_023630655.1 Synechococcus sp. MU1655
CGCTGAACCAGAACAGTTCTCAGCGTGGGATGGGGCTCAACAACCAGAACCCGGAACGGTTCTCGAGGTTGACCTGCAGACGGCAAAAATTGTGAAGTGGAGACCAAGTCAGGACTGTTGTCCAGAAGGTCCCGAGATGAGGAGGTCACACAGCAGGGAAAACCGCGCTTACGCTAGTACCATTCCACTGAATGCTGGTAGCAGAGGCTGCAGCTCACACCAAAGATGACATCCCTACAGCATCCGGAAGCTATTCGACACTTCCAGTCGCTGTGCGATGCCTGTCAGGAGCTGACCACCAGATACCACAGCCCGTCTGAGCTCAGGCTGTATGCGGATGGTTATTTGCACGCACTAAGGCGCAGTAGTGCACTGGAAACGCGCGACATGTCTCGACTTGAGTCGCTTGTTGAGCGCTGGATTATGGATCCATCAAGCTTTATTGGGCCCGATGGGGATGTCAGTACGTTGTACAGCCATCCCCATCGCGACTGGTAACGGGCCAATTTTTAGGTCAGATCGAATTGCTCAGAGTTAGCTGGCGAGCTCAATCTCTAATTTTTCCTTCAATTCCCCGCTGTTGTACATCTCGATCAAGATGTCGGATCCACCCATGAATTCCCCTTTGACATACACCTGAGGAATGGTGGGCCACTCTGAGTAATCCTTGATGCCCTGACGGATTTCCATGTCAGACAAAACATCAAAGGTCTCAAAACTCATGCCCAGGGCATTGAGGATTTGGACAACATTGTTTGAAAAGCCGCACTGTGGCATTAATTTCGTGCCCTTCATAAACACAAAAATGGGACTTGACTGGATCAGCGCCTGAATGCGCTCTTTCGTTTGGGAATCCATGGATCAAAGATGGCGATGAGGGGTAAGGACTGAAGGCGCGAACAATTAGCTAGGAGTGGACGTGATGAGAGCTAAGGCGTGAATGGCCTCACTCGCAAGGTCTTCACGCAAAGCCCCATAGACCAATTGATGCTGCTTGATTCGGGTGAGACCCTCGAATTTTGCTGACACCACAGTGACTTGGAGATGATCTCCACCTCCCGTTAGGTCTTCCACTGAGACTTGAGCATCTGGAAGAGCTCGGCGAATCGCCGAACTCACCGCCTCTGACTGAACCATGCAACGCGGGATTGAACTGAGCTGATGCTGGCAGATCAACGTCGTGAATGACTCCTGTGGCTCGCGTCTTAGTTCGCTGATTTCGCCCCAGCAAAGGGAGTCTCTACAAACCCCAGCTCAACCAGGCTTTGATAGGCCTTCTGACCCTCGCTGCTGGCTGGAGTCATCAGACGCACGACCTCAACGAGAACAGGCACTGCAACTTCTGGTTGATTTTGGCGTCTGAACAAAGCGGCTAAACGCAAATTGGCCTGCGCCAAAAGGGTGAGAGCTTCGCGTCCTTTGGCATCCATCTCCCTTGGAATCCGTGCATCCAGGCCTCTGAAAGCACCACTGAGATCTCTATAAAAAGCCAACAGCTGCTTGGCCGCAGTCCGAGCGCTGTCGTAATCGGTCTTGGCTTGATCAAGATTGCCTGATGCCACTGCTGCATCACCCCGGTTGAGAAGGGTGCGGACAGCAGCAACATTGAAGCCAGCACCGCTTGAAGCCAGAACTTTGCTCACAGAGGAGTTGGTTCCATCTGAAGACTGAGCCACCACCTGCACGGGAGCAGCAGCCAAACCAGCCAAAAGGGCCAAGGCGGTAATGGTGAGACGGGAACGCATGAACTGAGCAGGACAGTGGGCGGACTTTAGTGGCTTCTTAGTGGTCGGCCCACTGCCTGTCGGGCCGCTTGTTCAGCCGTATGCATCCGATCTGCTAATTGCTGACTCATATGAGCTGCAGCTTCCCGACCTGTTCCTTCGGCTAAAAGAGGGGCTTCAAAGCAGATTGCGGCACGACTAGAGGCCGGCGGACTGGCCTCGCTGTAGGCGATCCCTACGGGAACAACGCTGACGGGAACCCCATTCGTTTTGGATAGTTGGGCAAGACGAACGAGCCCTTGGCGCAAACGAATTGGTTCGTCGGTGCGGTTGATTCGCCCCTCGGGAAACACAACCACCTGCTCGCCAGCCGCCAGAAGATCGATTGCGAAGCGAAGCGTCGTCAGTGTGGGGCGTCCCTGGTCTACGGGAAAGCAGCCGAGCCGATAGAGGAACCAGCCCTGAAGTCCTTTCATTTCACTTCGCGTCACCATGAAGCGGCAATCACGACCTGTGATCCGTCGACCCGTTGCCATGGGCAAGATCAGGGCATCCCAGCGAGCTCGATGGGTCGGGGCCAAAAGCACAGGACCCTCTTTAGGCAAATGATGGGCCCCGAGCACATATCGCTCTCGGAAATACCAAGGCAAAGCCAAGTCTTGCGTGAACAACATCGCAAGCGATGACCAGAAGGGATTCATCGCTGAACCCAACACTTCTCCTCTCGTTTTCAGAACACTGCCCACGGCTTAATACCGCTGTCCTACAGGGTTGAAATGTAGGCGGCTCATGTCTCCCTATCGCGCATGCTTGGGCAGTTAGAGCGGCGTCTCGTTCGGAGACCACCCGCGCATAAAGTTGAATCTTTGGACGAGGGTTGTGGCCAGTCTCGGGGTCAACATTGATCACATTGCCAATGTTCGGCAAGCCAGGCGAACAGTCGAACCTGATCCCGTGCCGATGGCCTTGATGGCTGAGTTGGGTGGTGCTGACGGGATCACGATTCACCTCAGGGAAGATCGCCGTCACATTCAAGATCGCGACCTAACCCTCTTACGTCAAACCGTTCGGACCCGTTTGAACTTGGAAATGGCTGCCACCAAAGAGATGGTGGAGATTGCGCTGCGAGAACAACCAGACATGGTCACATTGGTTCCTGAACGGCGAGAAGAAGTCACAACAGAGGGAGGCTTAGACGTCCGCAGTCAGTGCAAAAGCTTGTCTTCTCTGATTGATACGCTCCAGAGCAACGACATTCCCGTCAGTTTGTTCGTGGATCCAGATCGCAACCAGCTGGAGGCTTGTCAGCAAAGTGGCGCCTGTTGGGTTGAACTCCATACCGGACGCTATGCGCAGGCCAGCTGGAGGGAACAACCCATGACCTTGGCGCGTCTTGTCGAGGCGACGGAACAGGCTCGGTCGATGGGGTTGCGGGTGAATGCAGGCCATGGATTGACCTATCAAAACGTGGAGCCCATTGCTGCAATCGCAGGAATGGAGGAGCTCAACATCGGTCATACCATTGTGGCCCGGGCTCTTTCTGTGGGCTTACAAGAAGCCGTAAGAGAAATGAAGTGTCTGGTTCAGAATCCACGACGTGACCCCTTGTTCGGAAGCACTAGCTCATGACCATCCATCATTTTGTTGCAGCGAGTGCTCGCTTCTTAACGGAAGAAGAACCTCTCGATGAAGTGCTTAAGGAAAGACGCAGGCATTACGGCGAACAAGGCAAGGAAATTGATTTTTGGCTTGTTCACAATCCAAGTTTCTTGAATGCGCCTGAATTGTCTGAGATCAAAGCGAAGCTGCCACAACCTTCAGCAGCAGTGGTCTCCACAGATTCCACCTTCATCACATTCATGAAGTTGCGTCTGGAATATGTACTCGAGGGACAATTCGATGCTCCGACCGACTCTATTCCAGACCCTCTTGCAGAAGAGAGCTGACGCTAAAGGATTGAGACCCAAATTAAAGAGTGAGATCTAGGTTCATGGAGCTGTGTTTTTCTTAGTGCATAATAAAGAAGACCTAAGGGCGATCTGATGGAGTTTAGTCGAAGACAAATTATCAAAGCGCTATGCAATGAATACAATCAGTTGTTCAAAGATACTTATGATCCTGGGATTGATCTCTCGTTTGAAGAGTATCAATCAGCAATGGAAGCTAAGACTCTTGATGAGTTGATCAAAGAAACCTCTACAGACAATGAGTTCTACACGCTTGACAACTTTATGAAGCGTTATGGGTAATCAAAGAATGTGACTCGTCAAATCACCGCTAATGGTTGATCCATGCTCGATCAGCGTCTTTGATCAGGAAGGCAGCACAGATGCTGGCGCCCTGCTTGAAAGTTGTTAGTAATAACTTGGTAGCAACCTCCACTGATGCAGATCAGTATCACCTCAGCACACCCCATTGGCACCGTGATTCGTGAGGGAGAGCACAAGCCCTTTAAAGCCTCTGCATGCCCAATTCATGCCCTTGAGTATGACGAATCGCAGATGAGGGATGATGATGTGATTAGGCGCCAACAGCGTTCAGAAGTGGAATATGACTGCTGACATTCAATTGTGATTAGGTTGATCAGAATAACTGTGAGATCTGGTGACAGCGTTGTCTTGCAATTCTCTTCTCATCCAACGCTTGTTTGCATGAGCTGTGCCTCAACGAGTTACTAGTTCGATTCTGTTTCATGGCATCCATCACAGAAAGGATTAGTCGTAATTCACTGCCTTTCTCGTAACACGTTGGCTCGGGCTTCTTTCAAAATTGGCCTCCAAGCAATCAAATCATGCCTGTTTTGCCTAAGCTTACGATGAAGGAAGAGCATCAAGAACTTGTGAAAAAGATGGCAAAGCTTTTTAGGAAAGAACCCAATTATTTGCAAACGAAACACTCATTCACGTGTTTTGTCTCTCAACTGTCGGCCCCAAATGTTTTGCATTGCCTTGCAGTGATGGAGGAGTAGGGACTTTCTTTCTGAGCCCTTCGCTACAGTTGAATTCAATGTTTTTCATTTTGTTGTTGCCTTATTCTTGCTCATCAGTGTTTGCCAAAAGCAAGTTGCTTTGACTAGGCCATTGATTGACATCGGAAATGTCTCGGTGACACCCTCTCCACTTGAGTGACGACCTTTGAGTGACTACGATCAGCAAACGATCTACGGTTTCATGCAGCAACTCACTTGGAGCCAATTTGATTGGGCAGTTGAGGAAATCACTGCTCGCTATGCCTCTCACTCATTCATAGGTGTTTATGGAGTTCCGCGCGGTGGTGTTTGTTTAGCAGTGGCATTGAGTCACACACTCTCTCTTCCTTGGCTCACAGAACCAAAGGATGGTTGTCTTGTCGTGGACGATGTGTATGAAACTGGCCAGACCTTGAGGGCGATCCGCCAACAGGTTGATGCCACTTTTGTGGTTTGGATGAGCAAGTGCTCTCCGGAATGGTGGAATACTGCAACAACCATTTCACCCGATCAATGGTTGGTCTTTCCTTGGGAAAATTTGGACCTTGCGGCAGAGGATGAAGGTCGCTATCGGGCCTCTCGATCCATCGCTCACTGAGACTTCTTCATGACATCGAAAACGATTTATTTGGCTTCTCCTTATGGGTTCTCTGCTCAGTGCAAACGTCTTTTAATTCCTGAGTTTGTTGCTGCTTTGTCCCAGCTTGACCTTACGGTCTGGGAGCCATTTGAGCGGAATGGAAATGTTGATACCACCAAGCCTGGATGGGCCTATCGCGTGGCCCAGCAATGCATGCAGGATGTACGAGCCGCTGATGGCGT
>NZ_JAKUHK010000136.1:0-5474 GCF_023630655.1 Synechococcus sp. MU1655
AGAGAAGCCAAGAACCAATGTCAGAAGAGCAATTAAACGCCTTCAGAGAAAAGGTCCAATCCGACGTCCTTCTGCAGGGCCAGCTCAAAGTCGCGGCAGACGTCGAAGCTGTCGCTGCCATTGCAGCAGAGAACGGATTTCATCTCAAGCCAGATAACGCGTTACGGATGCTGATGTGGGAGTTTCAAGAAGCAGAATTAGAAGGTGGCGATTGAAAATCACCTCGTCAAGCCAATCAACTCCTTCGCTCAGGCCTGCTCAGCTGCAATTTGATCAATCATTCATTGCGTGAGTCCAAAGAAATTGATTCTTTTATAGGATCAATCTAGGTGTCAAAGTCCCCTTTACGGCACAAAGTAGTCACCAAGTTGATTGTTAAACAACAAACTCAGCGACACTCTCTCTTCAATCGCAGCTTCAACTGGCTTTTTCTCTCTTAACGAGCCATCATCCGAACCTCACGGAACGGAATGCCCCGGTCAATGCCTGTTTCCGATGCTCAGCATTGTTTCGCTCCGGAGACGATCTAGTGAATGGTGTTCACACGTCCACGACAACACACAGGACCAGGCATTCACCCCAAGGACTCAGCCATGCCGCAGGTGGGCCATCGCGCTGTTGTGTAGATGCCTTTCATGGGCATGGCGATTGGCCCAAACCCGCTGTTGGGCCAATGCGCTGTTTGAGTCGAGAAGATCTGGATGCCCTTCAAGCTGGACGTGACTGGATTGGCTCAGACGTTGCTCGTGGGCGTGATGATCGGCCCAAGCAAGAAACTCAGCAGCTGCCTTCTGGCGGCGTTCCAGCACATTGCTGCTGTAGTCAATTTGAAGCGAACGAAGAGTGGCGTTCATCATGCAAGCCTCGTTTCGACTCAAACATTCTGTATCGGTTGATACGGAATTTGCGTTGACTTCATAATTCTTTCCCTAACGACACGATTTGCAGCCTCGGTTGTATGGGTTCATCCATTGAAATGGGCGTATTGATCCGACCACTGCCCAATGGCGTCGAGCCTGACTGAAATCGCTTACCGCACCATCCAGCAGGGACGAAGCCTGGCAGGACTGGCCCATAAGGAGCTGAGCACCAAAGCCATGGAGCTGTTGGCACCCGACGTTGTTCCCAGCACAGAACCTGTTCCCGACGCATTACTGAACGAACTTCGACGCTCATTAAGCGCCCTTCAGGACATCGATTGGCAGGAGTCAGAGCAAGGTCTCTATCCCTCATCTCTGCTGTTTGACATCCCCTGGTTGGAATGGGCGGAGCGCTACCCACGCATTTGGCTTGATCTTCCCTCGAATTGGGCTAGACGGCGAGCTCGCAACGTCCAGGACATTCCAGAGACGCACGACAAAGAGTTGTATCCGGATTACTACTTACAAAACTTCCATCACCAAACCGATGGATATCTCAGCGATCACTCTGCTGAGCTCTACGACTTGCAAGTCGACATTTTGTTCAACGGCGCCGCAGACGCCATGCGCCGAAGGCTGATCGCTCCCTTGAAACGGGGTTTGAAACGGTTTAGTGATCGCCCTGAAGCCAGTCTGCGCATTCTTGACGTGGCGACAGGAACCGGTCGGACCCTCCATCAAATCCGAGCTGCACTTCCGAAAGCTTCACTCTTTGGTCTGGATCTCTCGGAATCCTATTTGCGTCAGGCCAATCGTTGGTTGAATAAGGGGAACGACAGCCTCGTGCAACTGCTCCAAGGCAATGGAGAATCCATGCCATTTGGTGATGAAAGCATGCAGGCGTTGACCTGCGTTTTCCTGATGCATGAGCTTCCTGCCGAGGCGCGGCAGGCCGTTCTCAATGATGCGTACCGATTGCTCGAGCCCGGTGGCGTTCTAGTTCTTGCCGACTCGATTCAACTCAAAGATTCGCCGCAGTACAGCGTGGCGATGGACAATTTCCGGAGGATCTTTCATGAGCCTTTCTACCGAGATTTCATTTCAGATGACATCGAATCACGCCTGAGCAATGCTGGCTTCACTGGGATCTCAGCTGAATCCCATTTCATGGTGAGGGTTTGGACTGCCAACAAGCCTTGAAGTGATTCCCTGACATACCCGTCTTGATATCGACCAGCGCCCCATAGGGTGCAGGAACCCTTGCCGAGGGCTTTGATGATCAACCCTTTTTATGTCCGCTGGCTTCAAGGCTGGACATTTCAGTTGGTCCTAATGGAAGGGAAAGTGCAAGTGGAGGCTCATGGTTTTGGAATTTGTATTCGTACAGCTCTATTGCATGGCGAAACACCCCAAGGGGCCGCTGATCGTCTCGTCCTCGAAGAAGACAATCGACGCCATGCCCTGCATCAAGCTTGGTTGAAAGGACAGGCCGTTCCAGCTCATTCCAGTGATCTGCCGTCATTTGCTGAAACGTCTAATAACGGACCAGAATCACTCGTGGTAGTACATCAACAAACTCTTGTGAGTTAAATCACGGCTTTTATTGTTACTTCACGCCGACAATTTTGCCAGCACAAATCCAATCAAAACTCCTGGTCCACCCCAACGCAGCGAACGCCAAAAGATTGGAGCTGAGGTTGTTTTAAACATCCACTCAAAATTATTTTGGCCTTCAACAACTTGTTGAATGAGGCTTCGACGTTGCAATCGTCGCCTCGAACGAACATCGCTTCCTTCCCAACGCCTTGGCTGAAAGTGAATCAACGTGGCCAGGGCGTGTAAGGGACGCAAGTGTTTGCGACGGAAACCTGATGCCATGAAAGCTTTCACTGTGCACGTCGCAGCGTCAGACGTGAAGCATCAGGATAAGGGCAACCGATCGTCAGAAGACAATGTCAACGGCTGAATCGCGCTGGCCAGAACACGCCCCTGAACTCGCGAAGCAGCTTCATGGTTGCCTGAGTCTTGGCGACCGTGACTGGCATCGCTTCAAGACCGATGCCAACCGTCGTAGCGCTGAACTGATGGCTGCTGCTCTGTCTCAACTCATCCAGGGTGGAGAGCGCCACGATGTCGAGGAACTCACAGAGCAAGCCCTGCGCTGGATCAGAAGGGAACTGAAAGACCCTGGCTGTCCGCACCGTTGAAAGACGCCGCTCGAGCGTCGGGGCGGCGACTTGCCAGCTGGACGCGATTTCCACGTCGACTCCAGCGCACATCGTCAAAACACTGATACATCAAAAACAGTCCACGGCCTTGATTCGCTTCGATGCACCCAGGAAGCTCCCCGAGACGTGCATGGGAGGGAACTCCTTGACCTTCATCCTGGATCTGCCAAATCATCCATTGAGGGGTAAGGATGCGACGCACGCGCAAACACTTGTTGGGGTCGCCAGAGTTCCCGTGACGAACAGCATTAACGAGGGCTTCCTGAAGACCGAGCTGTAGCCGACCGTTTGTCTCATCACAGTCCACGGGGTCGAGGAGCAACTCCAACAACGGAGAGAGTTGGAGTGTGGAAGGAAGAATGAAGTCAGCCCAGCGCGTTCGTTGGAACGAGGGGGTGAGATTGAAACTGAACGACCCTGAAGTCGATCCAAGCCTTGATGACATCAGGACCGAAGCATCCTGTTTTGACCATACCCCTTGATCTGATTCATGCCAGTAGGTCGGTCACTCATTGACGAGCAACCAGGGACGGATGGTTGAGCAATGCATCGATCAGTCGAACGCCTCTCAGCTGATTGATCAAAGGCATATGGCCCTCTGGCGCCTTCAGTGACCAATCGAAAGCACCGGGATAGCGTGTCCAGACTCCCTCCTGTTTCCAGCCAATCCGAGGCCAGAGCTTGTCGTAACGACCATTGAGAGTGGCCAGCAAACGAGCTTGAACTGTGAAGCCAAACCGGCCTTGGGAGTAAGCGATCCAGAGACGATCCATCGTGACGAGATCCAACCCGCTCATGGGCATGACTTCGCTGAAATAGACATAACCCCGCCGTTCGGCCTGCTCACCGGCCAGCTTGCGCAGGAAGACGCTGGTGAGGCGATCAGCCTCTTCAAACCGTTCTTCGAGAAGAGCCTGCTGAAGAGGGGAATAGTCGAGATCGCATTCCGAACCGGTCACAAACCATCCCCCGGAATCACCACAAAGAGGGCTCAAGACCGCTGGTTGATGACGATGCAAGATCTGAAGAATCCAACCAGCCGTCCACTCATCTCCTTCACGATCGAAGGAGGCGAGGGCACCCTCACCCATCAAAGCCAATTGATCAGCAGCTTTCTCAACTGCTGGGATCAAGGAGCGTTGTTGTCGTGCTGAGCCACTGGAGAATTTCTCGAGGAGCTCATCGACGCTGAGATCGGATGAAGAAGACAGACCAGAAAGCATGACGAGCGACCTGCTCTAACTGGCACGGCGTTATCCCACTATGTCAGGGATGGGATCCACAAACGTGAGCGGAATCAATCAGTTTCGGGCGACGGACGGAACGCTGGTTGATGTACGCACTCCATCCGAATTTGCCCAGGGTCATTGGCCTGGCGCGATCAACATCCCCCTGTTTACCGATGAACAGAGAGCCGTTGTGGGTCGTGCCTACAAGCAAAAGGGCCGCAAACAAGCCATCGAGCTCGGCCTGAGCTTCACCGGCCCAGCCCTGGTTGATCTCTCCAAAGCTCTAACGAAGGCAGCTGGAGGCCCCGACCAACCGCTTCGGCTGTATTGCTGGCGGGGGGGGATGCGCTCCAACAGCATGGCCTGGCTTGCGGCACTTCAGGACCATCCCACCCTTGTGCTCGAAGGTGGCTACAAGGTGTATCGCCGCTGGGTGCTCGAGCAATTTGAAAGGCGCTGGCCAGTGCAGCTTCTGGGCGGAAGAACGGGCACTGGAAAGACAGATCTCCTGATCGCCTTGCAATCGTTCAATGTGGCTGTGGTGGATTTGGAGGGGTTGGCGCATCACCGTGGAAGCAGCTTCGGTGGTCTTGGCCAACCCCATCAACCCAGCACTGAGCATTACGAAAATCAACTCGCTGAAGCCTTGGATGGCTATCGCAAACAACACGCCACACAAATTTGGCTGGAAGCAGAGAGCTCCTCGGTGGGCCGCTGCCGCATCCCGAAAGCACTGTTCCTGCAGATGCAACAGGCACCGGTGCTGGAAATTCGCCGCAGTCTCGAGGAGCGGATTGATCAGCTCGTGGCGGTGTATGCCTGCCAAGACCCCGATCAGCTGCAACAAGCTACAGAACGCATCCAGCGCAGGCTCGGGCCTCAAAGAACGCAAGCAGCCTTAGAGGCGATCAGAGATCGGCGCTGGCGCGATGCTTGCAGCGCGATGCTCGACTATTACGACCGCTGCTATGACCACGAGCTCAAACAAGCCAAAGAAACATCCAATCTTGATCTCAGTGGCCGCAGTCCACGGGATGCGGCAATAGAACTGCTGGACACCGGTCGCGTTGTACCGATCGATGCCCCTTAAGATCCCGCTTAGAAACTGGAGCAGGATTCATGGCAGACGGAAGCAAGGCAGTGATCCAGTTCCTTCG
>NZ_JAKUHK010000137.1:0-5463 GCF_023630655.1 Synechococcus sp. MU1655
CCACATCACCAACGTACACCCGCGATATTTCTAATATGAGATTAGTTTTTCGCCGGGATGATGTGCATCGATGTCACCGGATTGCTGCCGATGCATCTGTCGATAGCTTTCTTGCATTTGAATCGCGAGCCGATGTGCTTCGTGATCTCGATGGCTCGAAGGCTTTGAGCTTGCCAAAAGATCTTGTTCTACCTGTTCTTCAATCATTTATTGAAAAATATTTCGGCCTTCGTCTTCCGATGCAGGCTGTGAATGCCGAAGGAACAGCCGAGATCGATTTTAATTTTGTTTGGTTTTCACATCTCTTTCACTATATTTTTTACGACCTTAATGGTGACGACAGTCGAGAGGCTGCCTTGGCTTCTGCGGTCTTGTTCAATCAGGATCTTGATCGTCAGATCGCGTCTGCAAAGCAACAATCCAGTACAAACTTAGAGAGTGCCAATACCGTTCTGGCACGGTGTCTCAGGCTCCAACAGTCAGGCACCCCAGGTATGGATGATCTTGCAATTCGGATCAACCTGACGGGATTTCTTGTTGGAGCAGTCCTGCCCTTGATCAATACGATTTGCCAGGTCATTGATCAGTTGATCTCTCGTCCTCGCATTCTTGAACACGCTGCAACAGCTGCTAAGACTGAGATGGACGGAGATCAATTACTTTTGAATCCGCTACAAGGATTTGTCTTAGAGGCACTTCGCTTTTCTCCCGGTGATCCTGTGATTTATCGTCACTGCAAGAGTCGAACTGAGTTATTGAGTGCTTCTTACCGCTCATCGGTCTCGGCAAATACCTTGGTGATGGCCTGGAATTCCTCTGCGATGTTTGATCCTAAGTATGTGGATCAACCGTGGCAATTCAATCCAAATAGGCCATCCCGAGATTACTTGCACTTCGGCCATATGTCTCATGTTTGTGCTGGCAAGTATATTGTCATGTCAGTTATTCCGGCTATTATTCAAGAGCTTCTTTCTCGCTATGAGATGGCTAGGATCCCTGGTACGTGTGGATATCCTACTAAGCATGGAATTACGGTCTCGGAGTTTGATGTTCTTGTCCGCCCCCGTAGTTCTGATCATTTAGTGCAGGCCATCTCCACGGTGACACCATGACTGATTCCGAGCGGCCAAATAATCATCTTTCGGCAGATCGTCTTCCAATTCGCTCTGATGTAGTTGCTTTGCTTCGGCGCGCTGGTGTTGAATTCTTTCGATTCCCGCTGTCTCCTGAGGGGAAGGCAATGCAGGAATACTTCAAGTCTGACGATTATATTCACTGTCATTTTACGTCGCCGGAAATATTGGAGTCTGGTTCTGCACTCTTTCTCTTGCAATCATTTCTTCAGGATGTGCATCCAGATGATCGGGAATATATGTCTAGTGTTGCTCAGCTTCTATTGGAGAGTGATGGTTTTGGAAATGATATTACTAGCCGGCCATTTCGTGGCGTCTCTTCCGACGGTCGTTGGTCTTGGTATGAGGTGAGGATGGCTGTTACTCGTCAGAACGATCTCCTGATCTGCGAGGGACTCATGGTTAATGTCGATGTTCAACAGAAGTCATTGCTTTCATTGCAGTCAAGTCTTTTGTGTGATCAGCTGACTGGTTTGGGGAATTTAAAAAGTGCCTACGCACTCTTGAAAGATATTATCTCCACTGGGTTACCTGTTTCTCTTATATGGCTCGACTTGAAGGGTTTCGGCCGCCTTAATACTTATCTTGGTCGAGCAAAGGGTGACGAAATTCTTCGTGCTACTGCCGTCGTCTTACAGGATTGGCTTCAGGATGGTGACCATTTAATTAGGCCTGACTCTGACGAGTTTCTGATTATTTTACAAGGACGCGATTCCAAGGCTGCGCATTCTGCTGCTCTTCATCTGGTCCAGCAATTGCCATCTCTGCTGGAATTGCATGTCGATGGGTTTTATGGTCTCGGTTTTCACGCAGGCATCAGTTCATTCCCGGACCATGGAGACAATGAAGATTCCATCCTTTCCAGTGCAGCATCTGCATTGGATCAGGCACGGCGAATCAATTCTGTGGCAGAACCAATTGTCATTTTTGGAGACGACATTCCAACGAGAACGGCTGAATTATTGAATCTTGAACTCAGCCTCCGCCAAGCTGTGGTCAATGATGAATTTCGACTTGTTTTCCAGCCACAATGGAATGTCTCAGGGCAGATTGTTGGTGCTGAGGCTTTATTGCGCTGGGAGAGCGCAAGTCTTGGCCCAGTCAGTCCGGGAGTTTTTATTCCACTTGCTGAGCAAACCGGTCAAATCCATTTAATTGGTGAGTGGGTGATTGAAGCTGCTTGTCTCGCTCTTTCTTCGCTCCATGGAAGTGTGGATAAAATCCCCCCGCTGTCAATTAATATTTCGGCCAGTCAGCTTTCTTCTCGGCAGCATGATCTCGTAGAAACATTATTGGTGAGTCTTCAACGTTTTGGTGTTTCACCTAAGTCTATGCATGTTGAGATCACAGAATCTGGATTCTTGGATCACCTTGCTATTCGCCGACTGAATGGCCTTCATGAGGCGGGTATCTGCCTTCACATCGACGATTTTGGAACAGGTTTTGCAAGTCTTTCAAGTCTTCTTTCTTTGCCTATCTATTCCTTGAAGTTAGATCAGAGCTTTGTTGCGCAGCTTCATTCTTTTGACTCCAGTAGCCTTGAATCTGTTCCATCTGTTGCTATTTTGAAGGCCAGTCTTGCCTTGTCTTCGTCGATTGGTGCTGAGGCGATTGTTGAAGGGGTTGAGGATTTTCGCCAGTTCGATGTCCTTCGCCGTATGGGCTACCAATTCTTCCAGGGATATTATTTCTCTAGGCCGTTGGAATTTGCTGATTATTGCGAGCTCTTGGCAAATCAAACTGAAAAGTCTGCCCTCTTTTCTGTACCTTCTGATGGCGATTCTGTGTAATTGTCTAACAGAGTTGCTCTGATCCCTCTTGATCACTTTCACTTGTTTGAAGGCTCAAAGGTTGATAGTTAAGGGCTGATCGATAGTTGTTGAATTGTTCTCAAAGCCTACGAGTCTTTTCAGCTCCTGAAAGCTGAGCACCTCCGCCTCGCTGCGCGAATGCCTTCAGTCGCCAGATCGCTTCCTCCAATGCAGCCTCTGGCCCCATGCTTGTCTCCCTTGATGAGCCGGCATCAACTCCTTCAGATCAGTACGCCAGACACTCACAGCCGCTGGCTGGATCTGAGCATGCGCCTACGCCCTGATATCCCGTAGGTCGCGATGCAACGGGAAACTGCAACTGCAACTGGACATCAGCGAGGCCTGTGAGGCGGCTTGGAAGCCTGCTCGCTGGATGGTTGGATTGGAAGTCACCATTACACAGGTCTTCGATGTACGTCACCTGCGTTCACGTCCACGTGAAACCCGATCGAATCGAGGAGTTCCGCCAGGCTTCCATCCTGAATCACAAGGAATCCATTCAGGAACCTGGCAATCAACGCTTTGACATCCTCCAAAGCAAAGACGACTCCAGCCTGTTCCTGCTGTACGAGGCGTACGAATCGGAGGCAGCAGCAGCAGCCCACAAGAGCACAGCGCATTACCTCAAGTGGAGGGAAACCGTTGCCGACTGGATGGCTGAACCGCGGAAGGGTGTTCCTTACGAATCGGTTGCACCATGACGGTTTCGTTTTCTTTTGCACGCGTCCCCCCGATTCACTGCGGAACGGGAACGCTCAAAGAGATCACAGCCTGGCTGCGCTCACTCAAAGCTGAGTCTGTTCTTCTGCTTACAGGCCGGGCTTCGCTGCAGGAGATGGGTCAGCTGAGCGTGGTGATGAGCTTGATTGACGATGCTGGAGCCAAGCACTCCCATATGATCTGTGCTGGTGAACCCAGTACAGAGCTGGTGGATCAAACCACGCAGCAGTGGTTTGGCCAGGGCATTGATGCTGTGATTGGCATCGGCGGCGGCAGCGTGATCGATTTTGGCAAAGCGATTGCCGCGATGATTCCCCACGGAAACTCTGTGCTGGATCACCTGGAGGGTGTGGGCCGCGGTCTGGCTCACAGCGGAATCACGCTGCCTTTCCTTGCGATTCCCACCACCTCAGGAACCGGTGGGGAAGTGTCTAAAAATGCAGTGCTGAGCCATGTGGGCCCTGATGGCTACAAGAAGTCGTTGCGGCATAACAACTTTGTCCCAAGCGCAGTGATCTTGGATGGTTCTCTGTTGACCGGTGCCGCTGCCGATGTGACGGCAGCATGCGGGATGGATGCCTTCACGCAGCTTCTTGAGCCCTTTCTTTCTCCAACGGCATCACCTCTGAGCGATGCGATCGTCTGGAGCGGGCTTCAACACTTAGTGCCGAATTTGCGTCGTGCCTGTGGAGAGGGATCCACCGATCCGCAAGTTCGCTTGCACATGGCCTATGGCTCACTCTGCTCAGGGATCGGATTGGCGAATGCCGGCCTTGGGATTGTTCATGGCCTAGCGGGGCCAATTGGGGGGTGGTTCCCGATGCCCCACGGCGTGATTTGCGGAACCTTGATGGGAGCAGCGCAACAACAGAACTGGAGTGCTCTGAAACAACGCGATCCCCACAACCCTGCGGTTGAACGGATGGCCCGTGTTGGCCGTTTGCTGCCTGGTGGCAGCCACCTCACTCAGAACAACGCTGCAGTGGATCACCTCACGGACTGCCTGGTCCAGTGGGTGGATGAGCTCAAGATTCCTCGATTGAGCGACTACGGCATCACCCATGGAGATCTGGATCGAATCGTTGGCGCAGCAAGCAACCGCAATAATCCAATTGCACTCACACCATCCGAAATCAAAACATTGCTGGAAACAAGGCTTTAAAGAAATCGGTTCTCTAATTCTTCATTGAAATTGTCGTTTACGTCTTGTTGGTCATAAGCCTTGAGTTGGAGCCGCTGTTCGAGTGCTGTTGAGTGCGATGTCATGAACTCAGACAGAGGTCTCATTGGCGTCGATCAGTTGTTGGACCAGCGCGGAATCAAGATAGGCTCTAACTTCCACAATCATTGTGTCGTTGAAGCGAACAACCCAGCAATATCGGTTGTCGAAGCGCATTCCACTCTTGGCGAAGGCATGGGAACGCAACTCAACGACCGCCCAATCACCATCGGTGAGTACATTCTGGACATGAAGTTGAGTCCCTTCTTGGAGAATATTGTTGAGTCGCGCAAAGGTATGGCTGTAAAACTCTTGCTTTGATTGATAGTGTCCGGCGAGCGGGTGGGTGCCCTCCACCGTCCAATCAACATCCTCGGCAACACATTCGAAGAACTTTTCTCCATCACCTGATTCGAGAGGCGAGAAGATGCGGCGAACCGTGTCTGCATTGATGGCCATGTTTTTGGTTTAGCTCAATGCCTATTAATCCTATCCCTAGGGCTCTGAATATTGAGGAGATGTCAAAGATTGGGTCGCCATGATCAGGGGCCTCGGTGATCGAGAGCCATGATTTCTGGAT
>NZ_JAKUHK010000138.1:0-5458 GCF_023630655.1 Synechococcus sp. MU1655
CCCAGGCTGACCGAGTCGCAGCCCCTTACGACTTCGGGACATGGGTTGCCGCGCTCCAGACGAAGAGCTTCGATCCAAGCCTTCAACTCATACTCCCAGTCGCTGGCGTGTTGCAGCCTGGAGCGTGTGCCTTCGTCATCCGCTGCATCGATGAGGTCAGCGGCTGCAGGGCTGAAGGCCAGATCGAGCGTGATCATTGCGGGAGTGTTGGTCGCCCTAACCAGGCCACCACAAGAATGAAACCAATGAAGCCTGCAGCGGTCAGGCCGAAATGGAACAGGCTCTGCCCGCCTTTGCGCACCATGTTGCGCATGGCTAATTTCACGAAACTCGGCGGTGGTGCCCCCTTCTCGTCGCTTTGGGGCTTAGAGGGGGTGCTGTTGTTTTCGGGAGCCTGCGTCATGTGTCGTCGTCGCTGCCTGGGCGGTCCACACCTTGGCGCAATAACGCCTGGATGAAGGGGTTGAGATCTCCATCCATCACGCCTTGCACATCTGTGGTCTCCTCTTGGGTGCGCAGGTCTTTCACCATTTGATAGGGGTGAAAGACGTAGTTGCGGATCTGATTCCCCCAGGCGGCTTCAACGATGTCGCCACGGATGTCGGCAATTTCTGCTGCACGCTGCTCCTGAGCAATCACCAGCAATTTCGCCTTCAGAAGGGCCATGGCCTTCTCCTTGTTCTGAAGCTGAGAGCGCTCTTGAGTGCAGCGCACCGCTAGGCCGGTGGGCACGTGGAGGATGCGAACGGCTGTTTCCACCTTGTTGACGTTTTGTCCACCAGCCCCGCCGGAGCGGGAGGTCGTGACCTCGAGATCTTTTTCAGGAATATCGAGATCAACTTCTTCCTCCAGCTTCGGCATCACTTCCACCCCCGCGAAGCTCGTTTGCCTTTTGTCATTGGCATTGAATGGCGAAATCCGCACTAATCGATGGGTGCCCTTTTCGTTGCGTAAGTAGCCGTAGGCGTAGCGGCCTTCGATCTCAATCGTGGTGCTTTTGATGCCCGCTTCCTCTCCCTCCGATAGTTCATCGACGCTCACGCTCATCCCTTGGTCTTCGGCCCAACGGGTGTACATCCGCAGCAGCATCTGGGCCCAGTCCTGGGCATCAGTGCCTCCTGCACCGGCATTGATGCTTAAGACCGCACCTTCTTTGTCATATTCCCCGCTGAGAAGGCGCTCCAGCTCCCAGCGATCCAGCGCTTGTCGCAGCTGATCGAGTCCCTGCTGAGCCTCCCCGAGGAGGTCTTCGTCAGGCTCTAATTCATAGAGCTCAAGAGTGGCTTGCCCATCGTCGATCGCTCCACGCCAATCCACAAGTTGCTGCAGCGTTGCCTTGACTTCGTCGAGGCGACGCATCTGCTTCTGGGCGTTTTGCTGATCGTTCCAAAAGTCGGGTTGAGCGGCGAGTTGCTCGAGATCCTGCTGCCTGGCGTTCAGTGCAGGTACGTCAAAGACAGTCCTGGGCATGGCCCAGGCGGTCAGTGAGCTCGGAAAGATCGCGTTTGAAGTCTGTGAGATCCAGCAATGGTGCAAGGGAGTCTTCTGATCTCGACGCTATCAGCGCGGTTGTCCTGCATAAGATTCAGCCTTTGTACGCGGCAGTTCGATGGCCAAGGTTGAGATCTACACCTGGAGCACCTGTCCGTTTTGCGTGCGCGCCAAGGGTTTGCTGGACCGCAAAGGTGTGGCCTACACAGAAGTCTCGGTGGATGGGGATGAGCCTGGACGTGATGCGATGGCCGCTCGAGGCAACGGCAAACGCAGCGTTCCTCAGATCTTTATCGATGACCAGCACGTAGGAGGCTGCGATGAATTGCATGGTCTGGAGCGGGCGGGGAAACTAGATGGCCTGCTCGCCGGTCAGGCCTGAAGAGGTGTCAGCCATGCGCCACCTCTTCGTGTTGGATCCGCTGGAACGGATCAACCCTGCAAAAGATTCCACAGCCGCCTTGATGCAGGCGGCCCAGCGCGCCGGTCATGAGGTCTGGGCGGCTACGCCTGCAGATTTGATTGCTTTGGGTGATGAGCCCTTAGCGGTTGCTGTGCCAGTGCAGCCCGATCCCTGGATTGAGATCGGCGAACCAGAGCGCTGTCCGCTCAATCGCTTTGGAGCGATCTGGATGCGGAAAGATCCTCCCGTTGATGAGGCTTATCTCTATGCAACCCATTTGCTCGATGTGGCCGAGCGAGCGGGTGCCTTGGTGCTGAACCGTCCGGCATCGCTGCGTAGTTGGAATGAAAAGCTTGGAGCCCTGCGCTTCAGTCGCTGGATGGCCCCCACACTGGTATCGGGGCGTGTTTCGGAGCTGTCGGCCTTTGCTCTTGAACAAGAAGAAGTGGTTTTGAAGCCCCTCGGGGGAAGGGCTGGTTTAGGTGTTGTGCGCGTTTCAGCGTCCGCGCCAGGACTTGGGGCGTTGCTTGAACTGGTCACCGAACAGGGCTCGCTTCCAGTGATGGCTCAACGCTTTCTGCCTGCTGTCACCGATGGCGATAAGCGAATTCTGCTCGTGGATGGAGAACCCCTTGGAGCCGTGAACCGCAAGCCCAAAGAGGGGGAGTTTCGGAGCAATCTCGCCGTTGGGGGCTTCCCGGAGGCCACGGAGCTCACGGAGCGTGAACGCTTGATCTGTGAGGCCTTGGCCCCGGCCTTGCGCTCGGAGGGTTTGTTCTTTGTGGGGATCGATGTGATCGGCGGGATGCTGAGTGAAATCAACGTCACCAGTCCAACGGGTATTCGCGAGGTGGAGCGATTGATGAATGTGCCCCTGGCCGACATGGTGATTGCTCGCCTGAGTGGGTCTTCGTCCTGATCTCAGGAAGGAGACGTCCTCATGCAGTTATCGCTGGAGTGGCGTCTGCGTTCGCTCCCTATTCCCTGAGTGAAGATCAAGCTGGTCGGCCAACACGGCCAGCTTTTGGCTGACCTCCTGAAGCTCTCGTTCGGCAATGGATCCCCGCACAAGGCCAGCCCCTGCGGTGAGATCCAGTTGGTTTCCGCGCAGATGCCCGCAGCGGATGGCAACCCGCAATTCCGCATCACCGGCTTGGTCGATCCAACCGATGGGTGCTGCATAACCACCCCGCTCGAACGGTTCAAGCGTTTGCAGCCAATGCATCGCCTCCCGCCTTGGCAAGCCCGCCACCGCTGGAGTGGGGTGGAGTGCGGCGGCGAGAGCAAGGGCCTGATGCCCTGTGGCATCCGCACAAATAGGGGTATGTAGGTGGATCAAATGCCCATGTCGTGCCAGTTGGGGACGCCGAGGTCTTTGGGGGTTGAGTCCCTTTTCGCCAAGGCTGTCGCTGATCGCCTTGACCACTAGTTCATGCTCATGTCGGTCCTTACTCGACTGCATCAGGGTGTCGCCGCCTTCCCCTCGTCCTGCAGTACCAGCCAGGGCATCACTGCGCAATCGTCCGTTGCGCAGATTAAGCAGTCGCTCAGGGGAAGCTCCAAAAAAAGCATCGTTGCTTCCTCGTTGCCAGAGGAAACGACAGCTGCCCGTTTGCTGATGTCGCAGCCGCCGCAACAGACGTAATGGAGAGAGAGGTGTAGTGAGTTCGATCGATTGACGCACGGCCAGCACCAGCTTGTGCAGCGCTCCATCGTTCACTAATTTCAGCCCTTGCTCGAGTGCTGGCTGGTAGCTCTCTTTCCAGCAACCCACGGGGGTGCCCAGAACCGTTGCATCGTCTTGCTCAGCGAGGGGCGAGGTTGCGTTGAGCGCTTCGGCCATCTGCCATAGCGCTTCCGTTAAAACACGCACATCCGAGGGATCGCAGGCATGGCCATGCATCCGCAACCAGCTTTGTTGGCCATGCCGACTCAATTGCCAGCGTGGGAGCAGCGCCTGCAAGCAGGGAACGGCGTCAATATGTCCCTGCTGCTCCTTGCTCTGTTCAAAGAAGCTGAAGGCCAGCAAGACCCGTGAACGGGCCTGGCAAGGTGCTTCAGGGCTGGCATCAATCAAGCGTTGCAGGGTGGTGTCGCTGAAGCGTTGGGCCAGCTCAAATCGTCGCGGACCTGCCAGCTCCAGGTGTTGGCATTGACCAGCTGCAGCGAGGCAGAGGCCTGGTGCGCTGTCCCATAGGAAACGAAAAGAGCTGTCGACCGCCAGGCATGGCAACTGTTTGAGAGGATCCTGAGGGGCGATCGGCAGGGCGATGCTGAAGGTTCCCTCCTCGACTTGGCGCTGATTCCAGGCGCGTTGAGCCCATTCGAGCAGAGTGCCGAAAGATTGAGCAGCCGTTGGTTGTTTGAAAGCGGCTGTCATGCGCAGGCGAATCAGTGCAGCATCCTGTTCAAATGTATGAGCCATGTCGCGGCGTGTCTGGATCTAGCCCATGCCAGATCGCCAGGCTGTCGCAACCCGTTACGCCATGTCCGATCGTCAACGCCTCTGGAAGGCCGCCATTAAGTGGCGGATGTATTCGGTTGCCGTGATGCCTGTGGTGTTAGCTGCGGGCTGGCGACAGGGTGTCCAGGCGCCGGTGCGTTGGGATCACTTTTTGGTTTTTTTGCTTGCGGCGGTGCTTCTTCTTCTTTGGGAGAACCTCAGCAATGACTTGTTTGATGCCGAAACAGGTGTTGATGTGGCCGGCAAACCTCATTCGATCGTGGCGCTGGTAGGGCAACGCCGGCCTGTACGTCGTTGGGCCTGTCTTGCGTTGCTTTCAGGCCTGGCCTTGATGTTGACGCTCGCGTTGCGAAGTTCGTTCGCCGTGCTTCCTCTGGTGCTCGTGAGCTGTGGGTTGGGATATCTGTATCAAGGTCCACCCTTCCGGTTGGGGTATCGGGGTTTGGGGGAGCCTCTCTGCTGGCTGGCGTTTGGGCCGTTTGCGACCGCAGCAGCGTTGCTTGTGTTGGCTCCTGCTGATCAGGCAGCAGTGCCTTGGCAACTGGCTCTGATGCTTGGCTCAGGCCCTGCACTTGCAACGTCTCTGGTGTTGTTTTGCTCCCATTTTCATCAGGTGGATGAGGACGCGGCCCACGGCAAATGCTCCCCGGTGGTGCGTTTGGGTACGGCCAAAGCGGCGAGCTTGGTGCCCTGGTTTGTGGCAGGCACCCTCGCGCTCGAATGGGTGCCAGTTCTTCACGGTGATTGGCCGCTCACGGCCCTGTTTGGTGCGATTGGCCTTCCAGCGGCAGCAGCGCTGATTCGTTTGCTGCGTGATCACCACGCTGAACCGGATCGAATCGCTGGCAGCAAATTTTTGGCGCTCCGTTTTCAGGCTCTCAATGGTCTTGGCTTAAGTGCGGGATTAGCGCTGGGCCCCCTCCTGAGTTGAAAGGCATGGAGCTTCGGTTGCAGATCAAGCCCTATGCGTTTCAGCTCAGCCAGCCGCTGCTGACGGCCTCTGGTGTGTTGCAGCACCGTTGTGGGTGGTTGTTGCGCTTGGAGGACTCGGCCGGCCGTCTTGGATGGGGAGAGGTGTCGCCCTTGGCGACTGAAGATCA
>NZ_JAKUHK010000139.1:0-5442 GCF_023630655.1 Synechococcus sp. MU1655
ATCTTGTCGTCGTCAAACGCATCCAGAGATTCCGGCGTGATCGGCATGCTGGTTCCCTGACGAGAAGAACCCATTCTGCCTCGGGCAAGACATAGAGCTGTCGCTAAGTTTCGAGCGACGGGGTCTTAGCTCAGCTGGTAGAGCGCTGCGATCGCACCGCAGAGGTCAGGGGTTCGAATCCCCTAGTCTCCATGTATTAAAAGCAAAAATTAATTCGGTATCTAGGCGTCTAACTATTACCGAGGAAGTGGATTGGGCAAGATGCAACCCTGAACCCAGATCAACCCATGCACAAAAAATCAAGGCAATAAAAGATCTCGAGCCTGTCTTCAATGCGCATTATTGAAGCTTCTTTTGTCTGTAGTGACGAAAATCACAGGCAGCCTTGTCCCCAATCAACGAGCTCAGCCGTCAGAAGGGCGATGGTGTGAATGCCAGGGAGATGACCCTGAACTCACTCACATCAAATAACAATGGTTTCTACAGTTCTTGACCTCAACAAAATCGTTCTAAAAATCAACCAAAGGGCGAAAGACGGCATCAAAAAAGCCACGACCATTGGCGCAATTGCGGCCACAGGAATGGTCCTGACCACAGCGTTGCCATCCTCCGCCAGCGAGTGGACTGCGCGGCATGGCCTGTCAAGCGCTGGTTATCAGCAGACTTTCAACAACTACACCAAGAAAGGTTATTGCCTCAAGTCGATTTCAGGCTACCAACAAGCAGGGAGAGCCAACTATGCTGCAATTTGGAGCAAAAATGGGTGCAAACCATTTATTGCTCGCCACGGATTGAGCCCACAAAAGTATCAAGCTGCATTTGACGCTTTCAATAAAAAAAGGTATCGCTTGACGCACATCAATGGATA
The DNA here is from genome assembly GCF_023630655.1 of Synechococcus sp. MU1655. Lineage (NCBI taxonomy): Bacteria > Bacillati > Cyanobacteriota > Cyanophyceae > Synechococcales > Synechococcaceae > Synechococcus > Synechococcus sp. MU1655. The sequence continues at coordinate 869 of NZ_JAKUHK010000139.1, forward strand.
TGAAATTGGAGGCAAACCATTCTATGCAGCGATTTGGGAAAAAACCTCTGGTCCTGCGTACAAAGCGCGGCACGGTCTTACGGAAAAGCAATACCAAAGTCAAGTCACTTCCATGTCTGGAGAAGGATACGGAGTAAAACATGTCAGTGCATTTAGCTTGAAAGGCTCTCCTAGATTTGCTGTCATCTTCGAAAAAAATATGCCCAAATGGAAAGCTCGGCACGGACTCACAAGCTCTCAATATCAAAAAGAATTTAACAAGTCAGCCAAAGAAGGCTATCGCCTGAAAGCAGTCACCGGCTATCGCAAAGGAAACAGCGATCGCTATGCTGCTGTTTGGACCAAAGAAGGAGGGCAATCTTATCAAGCACGCCATGGGATTCCAACCAAAAACTACCAGCATATCTTCGACAACTATCGATATCAGAGCTATGAGCCAAAATACATCGAAGCCTTTAACTCAGCGAGTGGTGTCAAGTTCAATGGAGTCTGGGAAAACAAGAAATTTGCAAGCAAAGGCCTACGATCAATAGAAAGAAAGGTTGGTCAATACATGCGTGATAACGGCATCAAAGGATTATCGATAGCCATTAGCAAAAACAACAAACTTGTGTATGCCCGCGGTTTCGGCAAAGCTGACGTCGCAAAGGGAATTGTAGTGGGACCAAAGCATCGCTTTCGCGTTGCCAGCGTTTCAAAGCTTGTAACCCAAGCCGCAATCAAGAAACTCTTGAAAGAAACATCTCTAAACTCAAGTTCTAAAGTGTTTGGCAAAAACAGCATTCTTGGAGATAACTACCCAACACCTTCAACCAACCCAAACATCGACAAAATCACAATCCAGCATCTACTTGACCATCGCGGAGGGTGGGCAAACATCAACAAAAAAGGAGACAAAAAAGATCCAATGTTTGCTTACTCTGGGTCTACGTTCCCCGGCTTAATCAACTGGACATTAAGCAATTACCCTTTGGCCTCAAACCCCGGACAAGATTATCGGTATTCTAATTTTGGCTACTCTTTACTGGGGCGAGTGATTGAGAAAGCAACCAATGCAGACTACGATTCTTACGTGAAAAACAAAATCCTGAATCCTGCAGGTGCCAAAGGCATGGTGATCGGGCGCGACAAAAAGAACCAACAACTGCGCAATGAAGCTACATACTATGGAGGAGGTGCTTATTCAAGCGTTAAGCCTCAACGGTTTGATTCTCATGGTGGTTGGATAGCCACACCCATTGATCTACTTCGTTTTATGAGGCACAACAATGACCACGCGAATTACCATAATGGCTTGATGGACGGCACTACTGCAGTGTACAGGAAGAATTACAACTCAAATTTCGGTTATGTCGCAGTAACCAATAGCCGCAAAAAACCTGCAGCTCTTGATAGCCTAATGAAAGACATCATTAACTCAACACCTAACTGGCCTAGCGTTAATCTGTTTTAAATCACTTACTAACGAATAAAAACTCTAAAAGCTCAGGCAATGCCTGGGCTTTTATTTTGAAGGAACAAGAATGGATTTCACTAACGAGGATTAGCTGCCAGCGGGGGCAAACAATCTCTCCTTGCCTCCAACCCTAGGGACACCTTCAACAAAAGGTCATCGTGGATGCAGATCTAGATGATCTTTTTGTGCAAAATGACCAGCTTGGCAACAACCTGAACATCAGTGACAGAACGAACTTCCATCACACCACCGGTCATCTCAGGGAATCCCTTCTTTTTTAGAGCCTTCAATTGCAGGCCTTTGGCGCAGGGCATTGTGGTTCTATTGATCTCGGTATTTGTTATCAAAATTCTTTGAAAACATCAGTCATCTCAACATGAACGTTCTTGATTTGTTTCCACGCTCAATCGTACAAGGGAAACTCGATTTAAAACTTCTCAACCAATGCCTTCTCCATTGTGAGGACGTCCTCAGCAATCCAGGAGCTAATCCCGACGCTTCGATGCGCCTCGCTGGCCAGCTCAACCAACAACGAGAACTCAATCCAATCCAACCGGCTGTTCAAGAACTTTGTGAATCTGTCCTTCTCGAAGGCTGCGAACGCTGGATCCGTCACGTGATGGACCAGCAACCACCTCAAGGTCGTGGCCCATGGGTGCCAGGGCGCTACCAGCTAAGACTGATTGACATCTGGCTGAATTGCCAAATGGAGGGCGATTACAACCCAATGCATACCCATGGAGGAAGTTTTTCGGGAGTTGTCTTTTTAAAAGTGCCCTCACAAATCAACGGAACAAGCTTTGACGGTCAACTTTGTTTTCATGGTCCTGAGGAATACCACCTCCAATCATTTCGTACGGGGATGGCTCAATACGTGCTTCCTAGCCCAGGCGATTTTTATATTTTTCCAGCTTGGCAACCCCATTCCGTGATGCCTTTCCGGGGCAGCGGAGAACGCTGGTCTCTTGCCTTCAACGTTGTTGCACAACCCACATCCGGACATCCAAAGCCCCCTGAGCAGAACCAAAATATTTCGTTGTCGAGTCAGCGGCCAAGAGCAAGAGGGTTCTGAACGTCTACCTCCGAGACAATTGCCTTAAACTTAATTTCAGATTTCAAGGACAGCCATGACCTTGGGCCTTGAAGAGCAGCCTTCCATCGATAGGGTTACTGGCCTTCACAGGTTCCAACCATTGGCCTTGGAGTGTTGCTGATGTTTCCGTTCAGCACTCACTTCACAAGACGTCTGCCCCTCTTTGCAGCCCTTTCGGCTCTTGTTTTGGTCTCAACGCTTGCCAGACCCAGCGCCCTCATCACCTACGGCCTCATCGCCTTAGCTGGCGGGCTCGGCCGTCGCTGACGTCAGTCGGGACGACCATGCGGTAAAAGGGATGTCAGAAAGCCCATAAATGATGTCGCAATCCAAAAGAGAACAAGTAGTCAGCCACCTGCGCTACATCCGCCAGGAGCTGCGAGAAATGCATCAAGGCGTGATGGAAGACGGACTCCTGCCTGAAGCGGGTGAGGTGAGAGGAGTCATGGCCCAGATGGAGGCGTTGCTCGAGCTGCTGGAGGGGAAATCATCCCGCAAAGCGAAGGCCGATTCCGACTGAATTGTGGTCCCGCTGAGTGGTCAACTGAACGCAAATCCTGCTTCAACAGGAAATGCTCAAAAACCAGCTATTCATATAAGAAATAAATAAAAATCGAGTATTTTTAACACGGCAGCTTGCCGGCCGGGTGATGGGGATCAACTGGTGGCACAATTTGATTACAAGGTTTGAGGGGCTCGATGCATGAGCGCTCGACTGCAAAAAACTCGACTTCAAATCAGTTTCGGTGATGCCACTTCACGCCTTGACCAGTGGGCAGTGAATCCCTGGAGAAGGGCATCCTTAATGTTGATCGCCCTCGGAGCAAGCTTCGCTCTTGGAAACAGCATCGGTGCCATTGCAGGTGCGTTGGCATTGATGGATCCAGTGGCCGCACTGGTGACTGTGGCGATCTGGGAACTGATGGTCCGAGCCAGGCGGCATTGGGCGCGAGATCGACAAAAACATCTGGGACGTGATCTGTTGGACATGTCACGCATTGGCTTGCTTTATGGCCTTTTATTGGAAGGATTCAAGTTGCTTTAAAGAACGCACAAATCCAGACAATCTTGTACGGAATCCATAGCCTGGATTTAGATCTGCTGATGGTTAGACCATGGCTGCTGAGCATTTCTTTCTCGAGCTCGAACCGCCAGAAGAACGTCTTCGCGACGCCCCTCATGTCGTGATCGTGGGCGGGGGCTTTGCTGGCGTTCGGGCCTGTAAAGCGCTTGCTCAGGCAGATGTGCGCATCACCTTGATTGATAAGCGCAACTTCAATTTGTTCCAACCGCTTCTTTATCAAGTAGCAACGGGGCTAGTCGCTCCCGGTGATGTTGCGACACCCCTGCGACAGCTGGTTGGCAAGCAGCGCAACGTTCAAGTCTTGCTGGGAGAAGTCACCGGCTTGGATGCCAAGAAGCAACAAATCAACTTCAGCGAAAAAGTTCTCACCTACGACCACTTAGTACTCGCAACGGGTTCGGGTAGCACCTATTTCGGCCATGAAGAATGGCGCACCTTTGCTCCACCGATGAAAATTCTTGAGCACGCTCAAGAAATTCGTCGCCGCTTGCTGATGGCGATGGAGCAGGCCGAACAAACACCTGATCCCGCGGCACGCAAATTCCTTCAAACCGTGGTGATTGTGGGAGGGGGGCCTACGGGATGCGAGATGGCAGGTGCCACCTCCGAATTAATGCGCAATGCCATGCGCCGTGAGTTCAAGCAACTCGATCCTGATGATTCAAGGATCATCGTGATCGACCCAGGCGATCGATTGCTGAGGGCAATGCCTGAGTCGTTATCGGCCTCTGCTCAAAAGACCCTGGAGTCTCTAGGGGTAGAGACTCTCTTTAAGGGGCGTGTTCATAGCATGAAGCCTGGAGAAGTCTCCGTTGGCACTCCAGATGGCGAACAAACAATTCAAGCCGCAACCGTGATTTGGACTGCCGGGGTCCGACCATCTCACCTGGGCAAGACCCTGGCAGGCTCGATCGATTGTGAATTGGATCGTGGCGGGAGGG
>NZ_JAKUHK010000140.1:0-5404 GCF_023630655.1 Synechococcus sp. MU1655
TTGCACGGAGAAAAAGTGGGATTTGGCATTCTGGTGCAGCTCCGGCTTGAAGAACGCCTTGGTGGCAATCAATTGGCCGCCCAATCCCGTCGCCAACTTCTGCCCTTACTCAAGGAGCTTGCTCTACCCGTTTCGCTTCAGGATCTTGGGCTTGGAGAAACAGGGTTGCATGACTTACGCGCCATTTGCAGCTTCGCCTGCCGGCCAGGATCCGACCTACACCATCTCCCCTTCGAGGTCACAGAGACCGATCTTCTTGAAGCTCTCGTAAGCACCGACGCTGACAGTCGCCCTATCAATACGTCTCTGGAGACTGAAGCTTGACCAACAAGGGCATTCTCGAGAACGCAGCCTCCACACTTCTCGATCCTCTGGCCCGTGAACAGCTCAAAGGCTTGGACTGGTTGGAACTCTCATGCACCGATGGGGGGGCAGACCACTATCCAGTGGTGACAGTGGGCAGTGGGCCACCAGTGCTGTTACTGCATGGATTTGATAGTTCCAATCTGGAATTCCGACGTCTGGTGCCCTTGCTCAAAACCAACCACACACTGATCATTCCCGATCTCTTCGGATTCGGGTTTTGCCCAAGACCAGAACGAACCAGCTACGGACCTGAGCTCGTCCTCAAACATCTCAATGCGCTGCTGGGCAACTTGCCAACAAACGAAGCTATCGGGGTAATCGGGGCATCGATGGGTGGCTCTGTTGCAATGGAACTCGCACGGCGGCATCCCGACCGCATCGATCGCTTGCTGCTTCTGGCTCCCGCAGGACTGGACGGCAAACCGATGCCACTACCTCCAGTTCTGGACCAACTGGGGGTGTGGTTCTTGGGCAGACCTGGCGTGAGACGAGGGTTGTGCAGACAAGCCTTTGCCGATCCAGACAGCAGCGTTGGCGAACCAGAAATTGAGATTGCATCCCTGCACCTCAAGGTGCCTGGATGGGCGCGTTCCCTAGCGGCCTTCGCCCGCAGCGGCGGGTTCGCAGGTTGCGGTTCCCCACTTCCCTCTCAGCCCCTGCATGTGCTCTGGGGTGAGCAAGATCGGATCTTGCGGGCTCCTCAAAAACGTTCCGCTGAGGAGCTATTGGGCGACAAGCTTGAATCGGTTGCCCATTGCGGGCATCTTCCCCATCTCGATCAACCGGATTTGGTGGCAAAACGCTGGCGGGGATCAGAATGCTTTCCATGAATGCAAACAGTTCTGGGCCTCTGCTCCAACTGCTCTCCAATGGTCTGCAGATTTGGATCCGAGGACAATGCGATGAAGTGGGTGAGTTGAAGCTGAATCTCCAAGGATCGGCCTTGCAACTCCTGCGGGGCAAGCTGGAAGGTGTGTCCCTAACCGCCCGCAAGGTGAGTTTTCAGAAACTCCCCCTTCTGCGTGCTGAGCTGAAAACGAGTTCACTCCAAGCACACATCAATCCCTCCCATCCTGGCCAACCGATTCAGCTCTCCCATTCCTTCAACATTGATGGGGAGGTGGTGTTCAACGGAGCCGATCTCAATCGAGCACTTGCCAGTGATCGCTGGAGCTGGCTGGGAGATCTCCTCAGTGAGCAATTGATGGGGCTGACGCCTCTTCGTTCCTTGAGCATCGACGACGACTTACTTGAATTGCAGGCCGCCGTGATTGCAACGCAAGATCCTGTGCGCGCTCGGTTCGGTCTAGAAGCCTCAGAGGGCACCATTCAGATCACCCATCTCGAGACAGGAAAATCGTTGTTATTGCCGATGGATCCCGGCATTCACATTCAAAAAGCTCACCTCAAAGCTGGCCAATTAATTCTTGAAGGGACAGCAACTGTCAGTCCCTGAGCTTTGAATTTTTTAAGAGTTAGTTTGCGATCAAAAGCATCACCAAAATCAAGGCGTAATACACCACCGCAGGAGTAAACAAATAACTATCAATCCGGTCAAGAATTCCCCCATGGCCAGGGAGAGCATCGCCAGAGTCTTTAACGCCTGCATCGCGTTTCATCATCGACTCAGTGAGATCTCCAACGAGCGCAAATAGCGCCACCAGTGCCCCAAGCAAGCCTCCAGTGAGCCATCCCAGGGTCCACCCCATGAGGCTAGCCATCAAAGCTCCCACCACAACGGAGCACAACGCACCTCCGATCGCCCCCTCAATCGTTTTCGACGGAGAGATAGGGGACAAAGGATGACGTCCAAATCGTCGACCAATCATGTAAGAACCAATATCACTCGCAACGACCATCAAGCAGGCAGCAAGTGTGATCAATAATCCCGATGAAAGCCAGGAATTATCAAGACTTAAACGTTGCAAAATGGGAGCAAGATCAATATCAGTGAGATTGCGAAGTCTTAACCAATGGCTTGGCAGGAAACCGAGATAAAACAACCCGAAGATTGAAGCGGCAATGTCGGCAATCGATCCTGTGACGGGCTGCAATAGCAACCAACCGCAGATTGCTGCACCCGATAAAGGCAGCACTGCATCAGGCAAAAGAGCCGGAAGACCTCCTGAATTGGCCCACTGCGTGCTGAAGAGCAAGAGCTGGCATGCCACGAGCGTTGTTTTCGTGGCAGGCCTCATGCCTTTGAACTGGGCCATTCGGAAAAATTCCAACAAACCCAGATGCACGATCACCCCCAACGCGAGCGTGAACCACCACCCGCCGAGGCCCACCACCAACAAGCCAAAAGCGCCAGCAAGCAATCCACTGAGCAAGCGCTTGCGATCAAAACCCTTCTTGGTTTTGCCTTGGCTGCTGCTTGCTACGTCTGAAATCACCCCAGTTAGGCCTGCGGCTCTTCAGCCAGAACTTTCACCATACCGGGCACCTGTTCCGGCCATCTTCGGTGCAGACTCAACAACCACTCCAAGCGATCCGATCCAATTCTTTCGCCAGGGATGAGCAATGGAATGCCTGGCGGATAAGGACAAATCATTTCGGCGGCAATGCGTCCAGCACTGTCGTGGATAGACAGCTCACACGCTGGAGCCCGAACAGCAAGCGCTGGAAGCAGTTCAGGCGTTGAACAGGTCTGTAATGGCGGCAAGAGTAACGGGTCCAAAGGCCCAGAACTGGGGTGAGACGCCTGGAGCCTGCGCCAAAGTCGTTGCATGCGTTGGGCCAACCCACGCTGAGACGCTAAGCCCAGGCAAAAGGTCAAACAAAAGGGTTCTGGCAGTTCGGCGATCAATCCACGCTGCATCAACCATGCATCGGCATCCAAACCACTGATTCCCTTCTCCGCCGTCACCAAAATCAAACGCAAGGGGTCATCACTGCGTCTCAATGGCAGTCCTGCAGCATCAAGTCGAGCGGCAAGCTGACGGGCCTGTTTCAATCTTCGCTGCAGCAAACGCTCCCACCTTGGGGTCAGCATCCAATTCAAAGTGGCCTCACAGGAAGCCAACAACAAGGCACTGGGGCTGCTGGTCTGAAACCTGAGCAATGACGCTTGCACTGCTGCAGAATTCACACGCGTGCCTTGAAGCCAAAGCACAGCTGTCTGCCCGAGACCAGGTGCTGATTTGTGCAAGGAATGCACGACGAGGTCAGCGCCCGCATGAAGGGAGGATCGAGGTAAGGCTTCCCCACCAGCGAAAGCAAAGTGGGTGCCATGCGCTTCATCCACAAGCACGGGCAAGCCGAGACGATGGAGGACTGCGATTAAAGGGGTTGGGTCGGACGCATAACCGTGATAGGTGGGATGCACCAAAACGGCGCCCACGATCGACTCAGGAATGGAAGGAAGGGCTGTGAGCGCGCTCTCCAACCCCTGCACAGACATCGCACCTGGATGTCCACGATCAGAGAGGAATGGAACAGGTAAAAACACAGGCCGAATCCCTCCCAACACGCAGGCGGCAATCAAGCTGCGATGCGCGTTGCGCGGCAATAACACCGCCTGGCCAGGTCCAGCCAGGGCAGAAAGCGCTGCTTGAAGCAAACCGGTTGAACCGTTGACACCGAACCAACAAGCGGCAACACCCAACTGGGAAGCCAGTCGTGCTTGCGCATCTGCAACAGCACCTTCCTTCTCAAGAGGCCCACCAATCTCAGGAAGTTCTGGAAGATCCCAACTACCGGGTGGCTGCCGCAGCAGACGCTTCAGAGCTGGCGGCAAGGATCTGCCCCGACCATGCACCGGCAAATGCAGAGACTGCCGCTGGTCAGGCCGTAGCAACGGAATTAAGGAGTGCATAAGGGCCTGCGCTTCTTCAGTCCAGCCAAATCGATCGCTTTACCAACTTGATCGCAACGAACGTTGATCACTCAGAACACTGATCGCGTAGGGCAGGGGGCGCAAACAAGCCCATGAAACGATTGAAAGGAACAACCTGCCTAAGATTCACGCTCTTAAGACTGAAACGTGTTGGATATGGCAGAGCGAACCAGTTTGGCCAACAACACCCAATCGAAAGACGTTTGTAAAGCCCAGATGCGCTACGCACCGGGAAAAGATGCGCGCTGGCTCTTACTGAGACCCTGGATTTATCTACCGCGGCTGTTCCAAATCATCTGGGCACTGACTGGTTTAGTGGTCAGCTTGCTACTTCGTGGCAGAAGCAAAGATTCCGAGGTGCAGCGCAAACTGGCCAGAACCCTGCTTCGCACCCTGACAAATCTGGGGCCCTGTTTCATCAAAGTGGGACAAGCGCTGTCCACACGGCCTGATCTGATCCGACGCGATTGGCTCGATGAACTCACCAAGCTTCAGGACGATCTTCCCTCTTTCGATCACGCGATCGCACTTCAAACCGTTGAAGAGGAGCTAGGAGCTCCGGTGGAGCAACTCTTCGAAGACTTCCCCGACGTGCCTGTTGCTGCAGCCAGCCTGGGTCAGGTCTACAAGGCTCGTTTGCATGGTCAGCATTGGGTTGCCGTGAAGGTGCAGCGGCCCAATCTCGCCTTTATTTTGCGCCGCGACATGGTGCTGATTCGCACCCTGGGCGTTTTGGGTGCACCTTTTCTACCTCTCAACTTGGGCTTCGGATTGGGAGAGATCATCGATGAGTTTGGTCGCAGCTTGTTTGAAGAAATTGATTACTACTGCGAAGCCGACAACGCCGAACGCTTTTCAGCCCTGTTTGCTGATAATCCAGCCGTCACGATTCCAAAAGTAGAGCGACTGCTTTCAGCAAGGCGTGTGCTCACCACCTCCTGGATTCATGGAACCAAGATGAGAGATCGGCAGGAGTTGAAAGCTCAACGTCTCAATCCCCCCGCCCTCATCCGCACGGGTGTCATCAGCGGCCTACAACAACTTCTCGAATACGGATACTTTCATGCAGATCCTCACCCAGGAAACTTATTTGCCCTGAGTGGTCAAACAGGAGATCTCGGTCACGTGGCCTACGTGGACTTCGGAATGATGGATTCGATCAGTAATTCCGACCGTTTAACACTCACTGGTGCGGTCGTT
>NZ_JAKUHK010000141.1:0-5380 GCF_023630655.1 Synechococcus sp. MU1655
TGAAGATCTGTGGGCTCACCGATCCTGTTCAAGCCTGTTCGATCGCGGCCATGGGAGTGCAGGCGATCGGAGTGATCGGCGTGGACAAAACACCCCGTTTCGTCGAGGAGCCGCGTCGACGATCCATTTTTATGGATTTGGAACAGCTGCATCCAACCGTTGAGCGGGTCTGGGTGGTCGCCAATCCCTCCGATCACGCCGTAGCAAGCGCACTTCACGGAGAGGGGACGCCAACCATTGTTCAACTCCATGGATCGGAGACGCCAGAGCGCTGCATCCAGCTCAAGCAGCGCCATCCCAAGGTGCGCTGGTGGAAAGCCCTGAGACTCCGGACTGAACAAGATCTGAGTTCACTGAGCTCTTTTGAATCCCCTCTCGACGCTCTTTTGCTCGATGCCTGGAGCCCTGATCAACTTGGTGGAACCGGCCATCGCCTGAACCCAAGCTGGTTCACCCACTTGCATGACCAGCTGAAACCAAACACCGTCTGGTGGTTGGCTGGAGGAATCAGCGCCGAATGGGTCCCTGAACTTCTCAGAGTGGTTTCACCCTATGGACTCGATGCCTCAAGCCGTCTTGAAGCGGAACCGGGAGTGAAAGACCTCAACAAAGTTCGCGCCCTTGTTCAAGCCGTTCATGACAACGGACCACTTCGGCAATAAGTTGCAATCAATTCAAGCGATTTCCATGGCCTATCGGGCTGCAGCATCTGTATTGCTTCTCTCATGGATCAATCTTTTCCCTGCAGCAGCGCAAGCGCAAGGAATGCTTCCAGGTTGTCGCCTCGAAAACGGCAGTTTGCAATGCGTGCCTGGGTTAACGGCAGACCCTGAAAAACAAATCAACGTTCTCAATCAAAAGATCTCATCAGACGTCCAGATGGAGGGGCGGATCACACAAACCATCCAAGGACTTAAAAAATTCGTCCTGATCGGAGAAGCAAAAGAAGGGCAACTCCTTAAAGCTGAGTTTGATCTCCAGGGAGATCAGATCAACAGCGTTCATATTCATTGGTACCAACGCCAAGGGAATGGTCATTGGAAACTTGTGTCTGATCGGAGCGAGGAAACCTATCGAATCAGCGAAGCCAATCGAGGTGGTGAAGTTATGGCTGTGATTGTTGTTGCAACCAGTGATGGAGAGGTCCAGCGAGTGAGCAGCAACGTGATTGGACCCATTCAATCCCGCTGATCCCACTTCAGCTCAGACCAGAAAATCAGGAGCTGAGCATCGCTTCCTGGTGCCGCACTAGCTCAAAGAATTCTTGCTTAAGGCTGGGGTCATGACGGAAATCTCCACGAACCACTGAATTCATCATGCTGGTTTGCGGTTCACGCACACCTCTCCATTTCATGCAGTAGTGCTGAGCTTTGATGATGATGCCCAAACCTTGGGGAGCGCATAACCGCTCAATTTCGTCGGCGAGGATCATGACCGCTTCCTCTTGAATATGAGGCCTTGAGAACACCCAATCAGCCACACGGGTGAACTTGGAGAGGCCGATGACTCGCTCACCAGGCTTGATTCCGATCCAGCAATTCCCCATGATCGGAACAAGGTGGTGAGAGCAGGCAGAACGAATACTGATGGGACCAACGGTATAAATCTCGTCTAATTGCTTGACGTTTGGGAAACTCGCAACCTTCGGTTGATGGTGATAACGACCCTTGAACACCTCACGGAGATACATCCGAGCCACACGTTCTGCCGTCTCAGCAGTGTTGTGATCATTTTCGATATCTATGACCAAGCTGCGCAGAAGATCCCTGACACGATCAGCAACCTCATGCTCGAGTTCATCAAGCTCACCAGTTTGGATAAATGCCGCCACGTTGTCATTTGCCAGGAAAGAAATACCCTGATCAATAAGACGTTGGCGAATTCTCTGAGAAACGGGTTGGACTCCAGTGTTGAGTTGAGCCAATGTTCCGTTGGAGATAGCAGGAATAGTAGAAGTCATGTCAGGGTGTTATCAGAAGGCACCAGTAGCTGGCATCAAAGTGAGGTCTTCAACGATTTGCGAGGACGGTTGTTGCGCAAGATGAAGAAGCGTAACAGCAACTTGATCGGCTGGGAGCATGGCACGCCGGTCGAAGGTGCTCTGGACTGTTGGCGAGTCCCAAAGAGACGTATCAACAGCACCCAGGGTGAGCGTGCAGGCGCGGATCCCGTGAGTCCTTTCCTCTTCAGCAAGACAACGCGTGAAGCTGGCCAAGGCTGCCTTCACAGTGCAATACGCACCCCAATTCGGGAAAGCATTTCGAGAAGCATGACTACTGATGTTGATGACCAGTCCACCCGCAGGGCGCATGGCAGGAACCACGGCAGCACACATTTGAAACACACTGGTGAGATTGAGCTGCATCAACCAATTCCAGCGATCCAAGGGCATCTCAAGTAGCCCTCCTGTCCACGCAGCTCCCGCGTTGTTGATCAAGACAGCAGGCGTAAGCCCCTGACTGAGCAACTCTTCCACCCTTGGAGCAATTTCATCAGGCTTTGTTAGATCAACAGCTCCGCACACGATGCGCTGACCAGTCGAAGCTAATTCAGTTGCAAGGGATTGAAGAGAGGCTTCGCTGCGGGATAAAAGGATGAGATCCCACCCAGCTTCAGCGAAAGCAAGAGCAGCACTACGGCCAATACCGCGAGATGCTCCGGTAATTAGTACAGAGGGCAATGAGCCTCAGCGATCCTGGCAATCCTAAGAAGCTGAGTCAGCATTTGACGAGGCTGGATCGAGGTATCGGCCCATCGCCCGAAACTTTCGGTAACGCTGATCCCGCAATTCTTGAGGCGGTAGTGCCAAAAGCTCTGAAAGATTGCGCTCGAGAGCTTCCCGCAGTGTTGCGCCCGCCTCAAGGGGGGCCCAATTGTTTCCCCCAGACGGTTCCGCAAGCACCTCATCAACCACACCAAGACTGAGTAAGTCTTTGCCGGTTATGCGCAACGCTGCCGCCGCTTCGGGTGCTTTGGCTGCATCACGCCAGAGAATCGAGGCGCAGGCCTCAGGACTCGCCACCGTATAAACGCTGTGCTCAAACATCAGAAGCCGGTCAGCAACACCAATTCCAAGAGCACCACCAGATCCGCCTTCCCCAATCACCGTGGCAATAATTGGCACTCTCAGGCGGAACATCTCACGGAGGTTGACGGCGATTGCTTCACCCTGCCCCTGCTCTTCGGCCAGTAAGCCCGCATAAGCACCAGGAGTATCGATAAAGGCAAGAATCGGCAGACCAAAACGATCGGCATGCTCCATTAATCGCAGGGCCTTGCGATATCCACCTGGGGTCGCCATCCCGAAGTTACGCGCCACGTTTTCCTTCGTGTCACGCCCCTTTTGATGCCCCAATAGCACCACCGAGCGATCACCTATGCGACCAAGGCCACCCACCAAAGCCTGATCGTCGCTACCGCGTCGATCACCATGGAGCTCAACCCAGTCATCGCAGAACATCTGAATAAAATCCAGAGTGCTCGGACGATGGGGATGGCGAGCAACCTGAATTTTCTGCGATGGAGTCAGGTTTTGAAAAATCTCTTCGCGTCTGCGAGCAGCAAGGGTTTCAAGCTGAAGCAACTGCTGGCTCACATCAACTTCTGAGTCCCTTGCCAACTGGCGAATTTGCTCAATCTGCTGTTCAAGCTCAATCAGGGGCTTTTCAAACTCGAGCAGGGGGCGACGTGCCATGAAAACCGGATCTGTGAACGTCAGGCAGCGGCAGCCTGAAGCTGCCCCTGGAGGTTGAGAGTTGAGAAACCGTGACGGACCGAAGCAGCGCCAATGAAATCCATCTTCTCAAGGGTGATGTTGTTCCTGCCCCAGCTGAAGTTGGTGTGACAAGCCTCAAATTCGAGAAGAATGGCTTCTGCAAAGCAAGCAAACATTTGCCGCTGAGGCTTCTCCATCTGCCATTCAGCATTCTCCATCATGGTCCAGCCGATATCGGATACAAATTCAACGATGCCTCCTTTGAGGACATGAACCCCTTGTCCAGCCACCCGCGAATCGAGGTTTTTGGGATAGCCACCATCGATCATTAGGCAGGGTTTCTGTAGGCGATCCGCATCAATTTCCAACGTGCGGGGCATGCTCGCTACCCAGACCACAACATCAGCCTCGGGGAGCGCTTCATCCAGGCTGAGAATGCGGCCGCCCCCCAATTCCTGTTGCAGGTCTTTCAGGGGCTGTTGCTGACGAGCGACCATGAGCAGCTCTTTAATTCCAGTGCGCTGTGTTAGCCAGCGACAAACGGCACTCCCGATATCTCCAGTTGCTCCCACCACCGCAACCCGAGCCTTCCTGAGGTCGATACCAAGTAAAGGAGCATTGATTTCAACCTGTCGACTGATGACCCATGCCGTATGGGTGTTTCCAGTCGTGAATCGCTCCCATTCCAGCGTTGTACTGCGAATGGTTTGATGCTTCAGAAGATTGAAATTCTCGAAAATAATCGAAGTAAAACCACCCAGAGCCGTGATGTTGATCCCTTTCTTCTGAGCTAGCTCCATGGCATTCAGCACTTTGCGCCTTGCCGTTTTGAAGCGGCTCAGCATCTCTGGGACAAAGCAGGAATCGATATAAGCACCTTCAATTGTTTTTCCAGTCAGGCTCGTGACTTCAAGATGCTCTACCAATTGAGGGGGTGCACTGCACCAAACTTCAAGATCACCCTCAGCAATGTGATCGTAACCCAGCTCTAAAGCCTTACGCCTAGCAGCTTCAAAACTGGTGGAATGTCCGATCAGACCAAACATGTGCTGCCGACGGTCGTACTTAAAAGCAGGAATCTGAACCGCATCAACCGATCAGGTGATGGATTTCGCATCCACCTAAGCACGGGCAGGGTTCAGGGTGAACGAAAAGGGGCGAAATTGAAGCCCACCATCCGCGACACCCTTGGGGTTAAAACGTCGTTAGACAGACAGTGCTGCTGCCGCCATGCGAGCGATATCGCGGGAGCTAAACCCGATCTCGTTCAAAGCTTCCTGATAGGCAATCAAAAAATCTTCGATCAGATCTTCTTTTTCCATGTGAAGAACAGAAGCATCAGCAGCCACCTGCTCGAGCATGGAACGAATGAGCGGAAGATTCACTTTATTGGCTTCCATCAACTCGTCGCGGCTTGCTTCAAAGTTGGCCTTCAGCCACTCTTGCCCATAGTTCAGGTGGGTGTACTCATCCTTAACAACACCCTCCGTGATTTTGCGGGCGAAGGGGTCAGCAACAGGGATATAGATGTGATAAGCCGAGATCGCGAAAGCCTCGATCAATAGGGCCTGGATGAGCAGACAAGTCACCACCTTCCCCTCTTTCAGAGCAGATTGGAAGTTGCCATGCAAAGGAGCAAAAAACTCTTGGGCAAAGGGCATGTCA
>NZ_JAKUHK010000142.1:0-5343 GCF_023630655.1 Synechococcus sp. MU1655
TGGCCCGGTGAGGCGTTCTTCCAGGACAAGCCGCTCACCGGCCTGTCCGAAACGACCTTGAAACGCCTCTTGAATGGCGGCTGCAGTCTCCTCCACGCTGTCCGCGACGGTCACCCCTTTCCCCGCTGCGAGTCCATCTGCCTTCACAACCAAGGGGCGTTGCAGTTGTTCCAGAAGAGCAATCCCCTCTTGCTCATTGGCCACGGTCCAGTACCCAGCCGTGGGAATCTCCGCGTCTTGCATTAATTGCTTCGCCCAGGCCTTACTCGCCTCGAGCTGTGCACCCTCCGCACTCGGGCCAAAGACTGCAAAGCCTTGTCCTCGAAGCGTGTCAGCAAGACCATCGGCCAAGGGGGCTTCTGGACCGATCACCACCAAATCGATGGCGTAGTCGCTGCACGCCGCAACCATGCCTTCGTGATCCGTTTCTGCGATCTCCAGTGGAGTGCAGCCTTCCAAATCGCCTGTGCCAGCGTTTCCTGGGCTGATCCAGATGCCTTCGATCTCTGGACAGCGTCTGAAGGCCCAGGCCAACGCCTGCTCTCGGCCGCCACCTCCCACCACGAGCACATTGCGCAACGGCGGCAGTGAGAGGGGACGGGTGTTGGAGATGGACATGGGCGGGTGCGGAACGGGGGGTGACCCCTAGGTTTGGAGTGCAGGCGCAATGCTCGGCGCGTTGCCCTGACCTATCCATCTTTGTTGAACGACTGTCAGCCCATGGGGCTTTCCTCCCTGCCACTGTTGTTTTTATTGGCTGCGGCTCCGCCGTTGGAGGCGGTTCCTGTGCCACCTGTCGCCCTGCCGATGACCCTAGAGGTCTTTGAAGCGGTCCTTGAAGAAGGTGGCATTAACGAGTTATCGGAGGCGTGTGCCGATTCGGATCGTTTTGGTCTGCAAGAGCGCCTTCGTCTGCTGCGCAACCGTTTGATGGTGGTGGCACCTGCTCCGCAACCGTTTGCTGTTGTGATGGCGAATGCCCGGGCGCTGATGGCCTGTAGGGCTCCCGATAGCACCCAGATTGTGCTGAGTCGATTTGGACCTGGGCCAGGATGGCAACGAAGGGAATGGTTGCTGCTGTCATGGCAAGCCGCCAGTGCGGCCCTCGATCAAGATCGTGCTGTGCTGGCGCTTCGGCGGTTGGCTGATGGTGATCTCACGCGTCTCGATACTGAGCAATTGATCGTGGGCCAATCGGATGATGGCTTGCCGCTGACTCGTTCAGCTCTTGATCTGCTGGCGAACCATGAGTTAGCAGCCGGCCGGCCAGAGGAGGCCGTCACGGTTCTCCTGGCGGGTCGTACTCCAGGAGTTGTGGCATCGCGCAGGCTTGGCCAAGTTGCTGAGTTGCTGGCGCCGTTGGATCCAGAGCGAGGCGATCTATTGCTGGAAGCGGCTTTGGATCAAGCTGCCGCTGAGCAAGCCTGGGGTCTTGCTGAAGATTTGCTCCGCCTGCAGTTGCGTTTAGCACTGCAGCAGGGTGGCGATGCCGACCGACCTCGCGAACGGTTGCGCCGTTTGGCGCGCCGGCTTGATGACCGCTTAACGCTGCTCGAGTTGGAACAGATGTCACCAGATTTGGATCCTCAGCGTGTGCAAGACCTTGAGGACCAGCTCCGCTCTCCTCGCGCTGCAGGAGGACATGCCTCCCTGGGAGAATCGGATGCATCCGAAGCTCCTGCTTCCAATCCCTTGGCCACGCCATGACCAGCACCCGTGGGCCGCTTCTCTATGAGGGCAAGGCCAAACGCATCTATGCCTCAAACAAAGAGGCTGAGGTTTTGGTTGAATTTAAGAACGATGCCACTGCTTTTAATGCCCAAAAGTGCGCACAACTTGAAGACAAAGGACGACTTAATTGTCAGATCTCGGCATGTCTGTTCGAGTTGCTTGAACGGGAAGGAATACCCACCCATTACTGCGGGTTGGAGTCGGATCATTGGATGGTGGTCCAACGGGTCAAGGTGATTCCGATTGAAGTGGTGCTGCGCAATGTGGCCACCGGATCACTCTGCCGTCAAACCCCTATCTCTCAAGGCACTCGCTTGGATCCGGCACTGCTGGATCTTTACTACAAGGATGATGACCTTGGGGATCCTCTTTTGACAGAGTCGCGTCTGTTCTTACTTGACTTGGTCAGCCCAGAAAGTCGTCAGGAAATCGAGACGTTGGCAAGACGGGTCAATGCTGTTTTGACCCCTTTCTTTTCTGGTCTCAACCTTCAATTGGTGGATTTCAAGCTCGAGCTGGGATGCAACGCAGCGGGTGAATTACTTGTGGCTGACGAGATCAGCCCAGACACCTGCCGGCTTTGGGACATGAACAGTCGGGATGCAAAAGCACGAATTTTGGACAAGGATCGATTCCGCCAAGACCTTGGCGGAGTGATTGAGGCCTACGGGGAGGTCTGCAAACGGGTCCAAGGGGCCACCCCCAAACCCCGCAACTACAGGTAAGGTCACCGGACATTTCCGGCCAATTCGGCCGATATCCGCACCACCTCATGGTCAATCCCTCCTCATGCCGAACCAGGAACGCCGTTCGGCGAGGAGCTTTGGGGCTTGCTCTGGCCCTGCCGCTTCTGACCACCCTTCCAGCTCGAGCGCAAGCTGAGACTGACTCCGATCAGAGTTCGGAAGAGCAGACCCAGCTGGAGGATGCTTTAACAGGGGAGACCAACGCGCCTCAATCTGCACCTCAATCTGTGGAGGTGGAGGAGTTTGAAGGTGCTCAGGAAGCACCAGTTGCTGCAGAAAACGAAGTCACTGAGCAGCCCAGAGTGCTGATTACAGAGGTGATGATCGAAGGGATCGATGGTCACCCTGAACAAGAGCGGTTGGAACTGGCTGCTTATGACGCCATGACCGTTCGCCCTGGTAGTCGCGTCACCAGGGATGAACTGAAAGTTGATTTAGAGGCGATCTACGCCACCGGCTGGTTCTCTGATGTACGCATAGAACCGGTTAACGGCCCTCTTGGCGTGCAACTTGTGGTTCAAGTTGCTCCCAATCCCGTGCTCACAAAAGTTGAGCTGTTGCCTGAAGACAATGAGATCCCTCCGCAGGTCATTGAGGATGCCTTCAGTTCCGATTACGGACGCACGCTGAACCTCTCCGAACTTCAGCTTCGGATGAAAGAACTTCAGACTTGGTATTCAAACGAGGGGTATGCCCTTGCAAGGGTCACAGGTCCAACGCGAGTTAGTCCAGATGGAGTTGTTGAGCTCAAAGTTGTCGTTGGCACGGTCGCTGGCGTTGAAGTGCAGTTTCTCAATAAGGAAGGCGAAACCACTGACGAAAACGGTGAGCCGATTCGAGGAAAAACAAAACCTTGGGTGGTTACGAGAGAAATCTCAATCAAGCCAGGAGAGGCCTTCAATCGCAACCAACTTGAGGGTGATATCAAACGCCTTTATGGAACTTCGCTATTCAGCGACGTCAAAGTCACGTTGAAACCTGTTGCAGGAAAGCCGGGCGAAATCAATATTGTTCTGGGGATTGTTGAACAATCCACCGGTTCTCTTTCTGGTGGCTTGGGCTATAGCCAAAGTCAGGGAGTCTTTGGTCAAATTCAAGTTCAAGACAGTAATCTCTTCGGTAGAGCATGGAATATTGCTCTCAATCTTACATACGGACAATTCGGTGGTCTGGCTAATTTTACGTTTACTGACCCATGGATCAAGGGTGATTCGCATCGCACTTCCTTCCGTACTTCTATTTTCCTAAGCCGAGAAGTTCCTCAGGTTTTTCAAAGTCAAGACAAGGGTGACATTGTTACGGTCACTGACTATGAGGACAATAATTCCTCTCGTGCTTACGAAATTAACAACAAAAAAAATCCTGCTGGTCGGAAGTTTGATAATGTTGACGACGCTTCAAAGCTTTTCCCTGAAGATAGTTGGTTTGATTACGAGGGAGATACTGTTGTCCTGCAGAGAGTTGGAGGTAATGTTATCTTCGCTCGTCCGCTTAATGGTGGAGATCCCTACAAAAACGCTCCCTGGCAGGTCCTTGTCGGGATGAATGTTCAAAACGTTAGGCCGATTAATTTCGAAGGTAGTTCTCGTATATTTGCTACGCCTAATAAGCGCAATAAAAATGATATCCCTAACGAGAACATAATTTGCATCGCTTACAATTGCGCATCCGAGAATAATCTTGCTGGCTTGCGACTTGCTGCAACGTATAACTCGTTAAACGATCCGCGGAATCCTACTTCCGGAAATTTCTTTAGTCTCGGAACCGAACAATTCTTGTCGGTTGGTGAGAATTCTCCAACTTTTAATCGAGTCAAGGCAAGTTACACTCAATTTTTTCCAGTTAACTGGTTGAAGATCGCGAAGGGTTGTCGGCCTAAGCCCGGAGAAAAATTAAATTGCCCGCAATCGATCGGGCTCCAAATTAAGGCTGGGTCAATCGTTGGCGATCTTCCTCCCTACGAAGCCTTCTGTCTGGGAGGCTCTAATTCGGTTCGTGGCTGGTTTGATTGTGACTTGGCGGTTGGGCGAAGCTATGGAGAAGCAACTTTGGAATACCGATTCCCACTGATTAGTATATTTGCAGGGGAATTATTTGTTGATGCTGGTACTGATTTTGGGTCCCAGAATAATGTTCCTGGAAAGCCTGGTAAATTGCTTAAAAAGCCAGGATCAGGCTTCTCCGTCGGTACAGGTGTGATTGTGACGACGCCAGTCGGCCCTCTGCGTCTAGAGGTTGCCAGTCAGGATTTCACCGGTGAGTGGCGATTCAATTTGGGTGTTGGCTGGAAGTTCTAATGATGTCTTGGCCTGCTGACTACGACAGGTCTTGGACGTTGGCATCCAGTGTGTCGCGCTCAGGGATTGGTTTACATAGCGGACAGCAATGTCAAGTCACCCTTGCTCCTTCGGAGCAGGAGGGCTTCTATGTGCGCTGGCTTGATCAAACCTCAGAGCCCGTACGTCTCGATCCTTCGCAGGTGCGCGACAGCCAGTTGTGTACCACCCTTGATTTTGGTGACAGAAAGCTTTCCACGGTGGAGCATTTGCTCGCTGCTGTTGCTGGCTGCGGGGTGTCCCATTTGGAACTGCAGGTATCGGGTACTGAAATACCGCTTCTGGACGGTTCCGCTTTGGGCTGGGTTGAGGCGATCGCTGAAGCGGGCTTGACAACAGCGTCGACACCACGTCGTCCCCCCTTGGTGCTCTCTGAACCGCTGGCTTTTTATCGCGGCAGTAGCGCCATCGTTGCGACGCCTGCTGATCGCTTCACGCTGGTTGGCGTCATTGACTTCCCTCAGGCAGCGATTGGTCGTCAGCAATTAGCTCTAGAGCTTTCTCCTCAGGCGTTTATTGATGAGATCGCT
>NZ_JAKUHK010000143.1:0-5305 GCF_023630655.1 Synechococcus sp. MU1655
ATTCGGAAATTCCCGGATCAAAGCGTGTTTCCAGCTCCCCGAGACTTATCGCAGGTAACCACGTCCTTCATCGCCTCTGTGTGCCAAGGTATCCGCCGTGAGCCCTTTGTAGCTTGACCAATGTATCTCCAACACGCTTGCTGTCGTTGAAACAGATTCTTCTAATTTCCACAAGTAGAAATTAAAATCAAACTCTCAAATGCTCGACACATTTGAAAGAACATGCTGGAGTCTCGGCTCTTGCTCTTAGAATTAACATCATCCTAAAGTGAATCAACACTCAAGAATGATGCATCTATGAGATGCTTTATTCTTTCCAGACTTACTATGCAGTTGTCAAGGTTCGGCCAGACATCAAAACAATGGATTGATCTCTCAATCCATTGCATCGAGCCCAGCATCCTATCAATCAAATCATGGATCAATGTCCATGCCTAAAATGACAAGAAGCTAGGATCATCTAGCGGACACATCTAAATCACAATCCATACGAGTTCATACTCCAGGTTTTGGAGATGGGGATTCATTGCAGTCAGTGGAGGTTAGGAGACTCGAACTCCTGACATCCTGCTTGCAAAGCAGGCGCTCTACCAACTGAGCTAAACCCCCTACACCGAATGGGCCATCCTGGACTTGAACCAGGGACCTCACCCTTATCAGGGGTGCGCTCTAACCACCTGAGCTAATGGCCCAGGAGTCTCATCCCTAATGGGTTGTGAACTAGACAAAGTTTAGGAACTAAAAATCTCCACTAAGCAGTCATCCATTGCTGGAACTCTTAGCTTCAAAGTTGAGGTACCGATCGACCTAAGGTGACAGGATTTTGGCCTAAGAATAGAAAACTCAGACATCAAAATCGTTGTTTGTCTCCCTGTTAGGAGGTGATCCAGCCGCACCTTCCGGTACGGCTACCTTGTTACGACTTCACCCCAGTCATCAGCCCCACCTTCGACGTCCTCCTCCACAAGGGTTGGAGTAACGGCTTCGGGCGTGGCCAACTTCCATGGTGTGACGGGCGGTGTGTACAAGGCCCGGGAACGTATTCACCGCAGTATGCTGACCTGCGATTACTAGCGATTCCTCCTTCACGTAGGCGAGTTGCAGCCTACGATCTGAACTGAGCCACGGTTTATGGGATTTGCTTGTCCTCGCGAACTTGCTGCCCTTTGTCCGTAGCATTGTAGTACGTGTGTAGCCCAGGATGTAAGGGGCATGATGACTTGACGTCATCCACACCTTCCTCCGGTTTATCACCGGCGGTCTCTCTAGAGTGCCCAACTAAATGCTGGCAACTAAAGACGTGGGTTGCGCTCGTTGCGGGACTTAACCCAACATCTCACGACACGAGCTGACGACAGCCATGCACCACCTGTCACTGCGCTCCCGAAGGCACTCTCAAGTTTCCAAGAGATTCGCAGGATGTCAAACCCTGGTAAGGTTCTTCGCGTTGCATCGAATTAAACCACATACTCCACCGCTTGTGCGGGCCCCCGTCAATTCCTTTGAGTTTCACACTTGCGTGCGTACTCCCCAGGCGGAACACTTAACGCGTTGGCTACGACACCGGAGGGGTCGATTCCCCCGACACCTAGTGTTCATCGTTTACGGCCAGGACTACAGGGGTATCTAATCCCTTTCGCTCCCCTGGCTTTCGTCCATGAGCGTCAGTGATGGCCCAGCAGAGCGCCTTCGCCACTGGTGTTCTTCCCGATATCTACGCATTTCACCGCTACACCGGGAATTCCCTCTGCCCCTACCACACTCAAGCCCAACAGTTTCCACTGCCATGATGGAGTTAAGCTCCACTTTTTAACAGCAGACTTGTAGGGCCGCCTGCGGACGCTTTACGCCCAATAATTCCGGATAACGCTTGCCACTCCCGTATTACCGCGGCTGCTGGCACGGAATTAGCCGTGGCTTATTCATCAAGTACCGTCAGATCTTCTTCCTTGATAAAAGAGGTTTACAGCCCAGAGGCCTTCATCCCTCACGCGGCGTTGCTCCGTCAGGCTTTCGCCCATTGCGGAAAATTCCCCACTGCTGCCTCCCGTAGGAGTCTGGGCCGTGTCTCAGTCCCAGTGTGGCTGATCATCCTCTCAGACCAGCTACTGATCGATGCCTTGGTGAGCTCTTACCTCACCAACTAGCTAATCAGACGCGGGCTCATCCTCAGGCGAAATTCATTTCACCTCTCGGCATATGGGGTATTAGCGGCCGTTTCCAACCGTTATCCCCCTCCTGAGGGCAGATTCCCACGCGTTACTCACCCGTCCGCCACTAACCCGAAGGTTCGTTCGACTTGCATGTGTTAAGCACGCCGCCAGCGTTCATCCTGAGCCAGGATCAAACTCTCCGTTGTAGATCAATCCCTTTTGGTTCTCACCTCAGATTGACTTGCTTCACCCACAATCTCAGCACTGGCGTACTGGTTGCAGTTGTCGCCCCCTTCCTCTGACAGAAGGATTCACAAGAGTGCAAATTTAGAATCTCTTCCTCGTTTGACTTTCCAGGATCTCAGATCCGGTCGTTGCTCCACATTGCGCACACCGACAACTCAACGGTTCGTGAAAACCTTCAAGTTGTAAGCACAATGCTTCTCTGCAACTAAAATGTTGTTGACGGGACCTCACACCTTTATCGCAATATCATTTAGTTCCCATTAAAACCTCGCGGCTTTAACTCAAACTAAACGCGATAAAAGCGTCAGTTCCTAAACTTTTCAATTGTCCAGGTTCTGGCTTTGCGTTCCCTTTCAGAAACGGTCGGCCTGCGGTCTCGCGACCGCCTGTGAAACTTACAACATCGTGGGATCTCTCCCCCAACCTCGTAAGCACCCGCTGAACACTTCAAGCTTTCGCTCTTTGCGTCCCTCGGCTGCGCCTCGGAGTGTGACTCCCCCGCGCAGTCCAAAAACATAACCCACAGCCCACCCTCATTGCAACCTTTAAGGGTTGAGAGCATCTCCAGACTTGCTTCCACTGGCCAGGGCAAAGTCCATCACTAAGTTTTGAGCAATGGTCGCAACAGCACCATGGCCGAACGCTTCAGCCAACAGAACCAGAGGGTCCGTCCCAGCTCCAAAGAAGATCAGGTCGTTCAAAAGGCCAAAGAGCATTTCGAACGCACGCTGATTCCCATTGCTGGCAGCCTGGCAGGAAGCGTTGCTGCTCTCCAACACCCTCGTGATGACGAGGCCCTCAATTACGGGGAGATCTTCCTGCGCGACAACGTGCCAGTGATGGTCTACCTGTTGACGCAAAAAAGGTTCAAAGTCGTCAAGCAGTTTCTCCAGATCTGTCTCGACCTGCAGAGCACGACCTATCAGACCCGTGGTGTATTCCCAACAAGTTTTGTTGAGGAGAACGGAGAGCTCATTGCCGATTACGGCCAACGTTCAATCGGACGGATCACATCCGTCGACGCCAGTCTCTGGTGGCCAATCCTCTGCTGGATGTACGTCAAAGCCAGTGGGGACGAACAATTTGGATCCACCCCAGGCGTCCAGCGAGGGGTTCAACTGTTGTTGGACCTCGTTCTTCACCCCACGTTTGAGGGCACACCGGTGCTGTTTGTTCCGGATTGTGCGTTCATGATCGATCGCCCCATGGACGTATGGGGTGCACCCCTTGAAGTCGAAGTGCTCCTCTATGCCTCCCTTCGTTGCTGCTCCCAGCTCATGGAGCTCGGCCTACGGAATCAAAACAGTCGCCTGCTCGATCAACGTTTGGTGCTCACACGCCAGTGGATTCATGATCTCCGCAAATTTTTGCTGAAGCACTACTGGGTGACCAGTAAAACGATGCAAGTTTTAAGACGAAGGCCCACGGAGCAATACGGCGACAATCAGCACCAAAACGAATTCAACGTGCAGCCACAAGTGATCCCTGATTGGCTGCAGGATTGGCTTGAGAACCGCGGTGGCTATTTGATCGGCAACATCCGTACCGGCCGACCCGATTTCCGCTTTTACAGTCTTGGCAATTCCCTGGGCTGTCTTTTCGGACTTCTCACAGCACCGCAACAGCGTGCACTGTTTCGGCTCACGCTTCACAACCGCAATCATCTGATGGCACAGATGCCAATGCGGATTTGCCACCCACCCATGGAAACGCTGGAGTGGCAAAACAAGACCGGATCCGACCCTAAGAACTGGCCGTGGAGTTACCACAATGGTGGCCATTGGCCGAGCCTTCTTTGGTATTTCGGAGCTTCGATTCTTCTCCATGAACGCCGTCACCCCAATGCAGACATCCTCCTGATGGGGCAGATGAAGGCGATGCTTGAAGATTGTTACTGGAGCCAGCTCAACCAACTGCCAAGACAACAGTGGGCTGAATATTTCGATGGGCCCACAGGCACTTGGATGGGCCAGCAATCACGCACTTATCAAACCTGGACCATCGTTGGATTTCTACTGCTCCATCACTTCCTTCGGGTGAAGCCTGATGATGTGGACATGCTCGACCTTGACGGACCGAGCTCATAAAACAACAGCTCAAAAAAACAGCGCAAAATAAAACCCCCAGCCATGGGCTAGGGGTTTTGTCTGAGAGTGGTTGGTTTAGAACAAACCGAGGGTTAGTGACTTGTCGATAGGCATCGCAGCACCGATTCCCAAATAGATGGTGGTAGCTGTACCGAACAGGAACACTGCCATCGCGATAGGACGGCGGAATGGGTTCTGGAACTTGTTAAAGCTCTCAATGAATGGAATGAGCATCAAACCAAGAGGGACCAAGGTTTGCAATGCAATACCGAGAAGCTTGTTAGGAACAACCCTAAGGATCTGGAACACCGGATAGAGATACCACTCAGGGAGGATTTCAAGCGGTGTGGCAAACGGATCAGCTTTGTCACCCAGCATGGCTGGATCTAATACAGAGAGACCAACGATGCACGCAATGGTGCCAAGGATAACGACAGGGAAGATGTAGAGAAGATCATTGGGCCATGCAGGCTCACCGTAGTAGTTGTGACCCATGCCTTTAGCGAGCTTCGCCCGCAGCTTGGGGTCGGTGAGATCAGGCTTCTTGAGAATATGCATGGTGCGAGCAGTAATGAACGAACGGTAAATGGGAAAGTCCGAAACTTGAATCAGTGCGTAAAGCAACTGAAATGGATCACAAAGGACCAGAAATGCCCTGCTTACGGATCATCAAGAAATGCATGAGCATGAAGACTGCAAGCAACCAAGGCATCACGAATGTGTGAAGGCTGTAGAAGCGAGTGAGTGTGGACTGGCCAACACTTTCTCCACCGCGCAACAGCTCAACCATGAAGTCACCAACCACCGGGATGGCAGCGG
>NZ_JAKUHK010000144.1:0-5300 GCF_023630655.1 Synechococcus sp. MU1655
TCCGGCATTCGACATCTCAAGCGGTATCGTTCCGGCCACTTTCCCGTGGCTGAGCCTTTCGATCCTGTTCCCCATCATCGGGGCCTTCATCGTTCCATTCATTCCGGACGATGGTGATGGCAAACAGGTGCGCTGGTTTGCGCTCGGCATTGCTCTCACCACCTTCCTTATTACAGCTGGGGCTTATCTCACGGGATATGACCCCAGTTACAGCGGACTCCAGCTGTCAGAGCGGGTGAGCTGGCTGCCCAATCTCGGGCTGACCTGGGCGGTTGGGGCCGATGGCCTCTCGATGCCCCTGATCCTGCTGACGAGCTTCATCACAGCCTTGGCGGTCCTGGCCGCCTGGCCCGTGACCTTCAAACCCAAGCTGTTCTTCTTCTTGATCCTGGCGATGGATGGCGGCCAAATTGCCGTCTTCGCAGTCCAAGACATGCTGCTGTTCTTTCTCGCCTGGGAACTGGAGCTGCTTCCGGTTTATCTCTTACTGGCCATCTGGGGCGGAAAGAAACGTCAATATGCGGCGACAAAGTTCATTCTCTACACCGCTGGCAGTTCTCTGTTCATCCTGTTGGCGGCCCTCGCCATGGGCTTTTTTGGCGGTGGAGTCCCCAATTTTGAGTACAGCGTTCTCGCCCAAAAGGGTTTCAGTACTGGATTTCAGCTGCTCTGTTATGCGGGATTGTTGATTGCATTCGGGGTGAAATTACCGATCGTTCCACTCCACACCTGGCTGCCTGATGCCCATGGGGAGGCCACAGCGCCTGTGCACATGCTGCTGGCTGGCATTTTGCTCAAGATGGGTGGCTACGCGTTGATGCGCTTTAACGCCGAAATTCTCCCTGTAGCGCATGCCCAATTCGCACCCCTGCTGGTGGTGCTGGGAGTCGTGAACATCATTTATGCAGCGCTCACATCCTTCGCGCAACGCAATCTCAAACGCAAAATCGCTTACAGCTCCATCAGCCATATGGGCTTCGTGCTGATCGGCATCGGCAGCTTCAGCGAGCTAGGGACGAGTGGCGCCATGCTGCAAATGATCAGTCATGGACTGATCGGAGCCAGTCTGTTCTTCCTCGTGGGAGCCACATACGACCGGACCCACACCCTTCAGCTGGATGAGATGGGTGGCATTGGCCAAAAGATGCGCATCATGTTTGCCCTATGGACTGTTTGCTGCCTTGCCTCCCTTGCCCTGCCTGGCATGAGTGGATTTGTGAGCGAACTCATGGTCTTTGCAGGCTTTGCCACGGATGAGGCCTACACCCTCAGCTTCCGAATCGTGATTGATGGTCTCGCAGCCATTGGCGTGATCCTCACACCGATCTATTTGCTGTCGATGCTGAGAGAGATCTTCTTCGGGAAAGAAAACAGCGAACTCGTATCGCACTCCAATCTTGTCGATTCAGAGCCCAGGGAGGTCTACATCATTGGTTGCCTGCTGGTTCCAATCATCGGCATCGGGCTCTACCCAAAGCTGATGACTGATAGCTACAGCAACACGATCTCAGCTCTTGTCGAGCGTGATGTCGTCGCGATGGAGAGGATCACACGACCAACAGCCCCTCTAATTCGCAGCACCTCCCTTGTGCCAGCGGTGTTCTCAGCACCAAAACTGACCCAGGCCAGCCAGCCCGTCTCGTAAAGAACTTCGTCCTTTCTCTGCGAATGCGATTCAGACACTGAATCGCTCCTTAATTTTCAGACGCCTGTCGCACACTCTGCCCTTTTCGCCATGCGTCAGATCAATTTCACTCTGATTTTCATCTTTGGCCTCGGCACGGTGTTTTTCACGTTGGAAAACACCAACCCCACCACGGTGACTGTCTTGCCGTGGATGCACTTCACCTTGCCTCTGGCCGCTCTTCTGCTCCTATCAGGGGGTATCGGTGCTGTAGCAGCCTGGCTTTTTGCGAGCTGGAGCGGAATGCTCAACACCGTGGAGCGATTGGGCAAAGCCACTGAATTCGAAGCCCAGCAGGTTCGCATTCAAGAATTGGAAACCGATCTCGATCGCTACCGCTCAACGGTGCAAACCCAGCTAGGGCTCCTGCCCTCAGGCAGTAGTGACTCGGGCTCTACCTCAACGGAGACTCCCACTGTCGACATCGACTCAAAGTCCTAAAAAGTGAAAGCCTGACAGCCACAAAGCAGCGAATCTCCTGTGGGGACTGGCGTCCCCTGGATTGGACCGATACCTTTCCAACAGATTGAGGTTGTCTTTGTCTGATGCCGGCCTGACATCAAAAGCTGATGCCGGCGCCCGTCTCGCGATTCGTCTGCTCCAGGATGCTGCCCAAAGTGGCACTCTCGATCCTTGGGACGTCGACGTCATTTCAGTGGTAGACGGGTTTTTAGATCAACTCAGACAACGCATTGAAGTCCCCCGACGGGTTGCCGCTCAGCTGGGCCAACCGGGAGGAAGTTACGAACGCGATCTAGCCGAGAGCAGCGAAGCGTTTCTCGCTGCATCGGTGTTGGTGGGGCTCAAAGCGGAGGTGCTTGAAGCCAGCACCCTCCCTCCAGAACCAATGATGGAAGACGCTTTTGACCCTGACTTCATGGAGCAGGGTTGGCTGGATCCCCGCTTCAATTTGCCGCGCCATCCTGAACGTCACCTTTTAAGGCGCCCTGTTGCGCCTCCTCCTTTAAGACGGCCGGTCACGCTGGGGGAACTGATCGAACAGCTGGAGACCATTGCTGAGCAATTAGAGACCGACGAACTCGACATGCGCCGGCGCCAGCGTCAGAAGCGCTTCAGCAATCGTGAGGCAATCGCCCAAGTAGCAGCGTTGGCCCACCGGGAAAAACTGCCTGAAACCACTGCCGCACTGGGGGTGTTTTTAAAAGAATGGGAACAGGCCTTGCACTGGGTTGATTTCGAGTTTCTCGTCAGTCGCTGGGCAGAAGCAGCTGCGCCTGACCTCGACAAAGACCGCGTTGGAGTGTTCTGGGCTCTTTTATTCCTGTCCTCTCAAAGTCAGGTCGAACTGGAACAAGTTGGCTCGCTGCACGCACCCATTCGTTTAAAGCGTTTGCTCGTTGCCGGCGAAATCACTCAACTGCCGATCAACAGCCTCGAAGTGCCAGATATCACGCCGACCTTGCCGGCGATTGCCGCCTAATCACCCTCTTATGTTGATGACTACGTTTTCAAGCTTGGTACGTCCATGAAGGCCATGATCCTGGCCGCAGGCAAAGGAACCCGGGTGCAGCCGATCACGCATGTGATCCCGAAACCGATGATTCCGATCCTGCAGAAACCGGTGATGGAGTTCCTGCTGGAGCTTCTCAAAGAGCATGGTTTCACTGAGGTCATGGTCAACGTGTCTCACTTGGCCGAGGAAATCGAAAACTATTTCCGCGATGGCCAGCGTTTCGGCGTCGAAATCGCTTACAGCTTCGAGGGCAGTATTCAGGACGGCGAACTGATCGGTGACGCACTTGGTTCTGCGGGTGGTCTCAAAAAAATCCAAGATTTTCAAACCTTTTTTGATGACACCTTCGTGGTGTTATGTGGTGATGCCCTAATCGACCTCGACCTCACCGAGGCCGTTAGGCGACATCGCGCCAAAGGAGCTCTCGCCAGTCTTGTCACCAAAACGGTCCCGAAGGACCAGGTGAGCAGCTACGGCGTGGTAGTGAGCGATGACGACGGCAAAATCCAAGCCTTCCAAGAGAAACCCAGTGTTGAGGAAGCTTTAAGCGACACCATTAACACCGGCATCTATCTTTTCGAACCTGAGATTTTTGAGCACATTCCCTCTGGGACATCCTTCGACATTGGTGCCGATCTCTTCCCAACCTTGGTGAAGCAAGGAGCTCCGTTTTATGCCCTACCCATGGATTTTGAATGGGTCGATATCGGCAAAGTGCCTGATTACTGGCAAGCCATTCGCAGCGTTCTCCAGGGAGAAGTTCGCCAAGTTGGCGTCCCTGGGAAAGAGGTCAAACCAGGCCTGTTTACGGGCCTCAATGTGGCGGCCAATTGGGACAAAATCAACGTTGAAGGTCCTGTCTACGTGGGAGGGATGACCAAAATTGAAGATGGCGCCACGCTGATCGGTCCAACGATGATTGGCCCTAGCTGCTACATCTGCGAAGGCGCAACCATCGACAACTCGATCATTTTTGACTACTCCAGGATCGGGGCGGGCGTGCAACTGGTCGAGAAACTTGTGTTCGGCCGCTACTGCGTCGACAAAGAAGGGGATCACATTGATCTGCAAGAGGCTTCTCTCGATTGGTTGATCACCGATGCACGCCGCCAGGATTTGGTGGAGCCATCTCCTCAACAGAAAGCCATGGCAGAGCTCTTGGGCACCGATCTCACCCAGGCAAGCTGACGCCTGCTCGCTTCAATATCGCTGGAATGCGTTCCTCTGCTTTGATGGCCATCAAATGCACCCCTTGAGCTACCCCTAGGTATTGCTGAACCTGTTCAGCGGCGATTTGAATTCCCTCTGCCGCAGGGTCTGGCGCGGCCTCCAAGCGAGCGATCAGCCTGTCGGGAATGCAAGCACCTGGCACCATCCGATTAATAAAGGCTGCGTTGCGGGCCGACTTGAGCAAGAACACACCCGCTAGGACCGGCAGATCCATCGGCTCGGCTATTTCACGGCAAAACCGTTCCAACACAGCAGCATCCATCACCATCTGCGTCTGAATAAAACGTGCCCCAGCATTTTTTTTTCGCTCCATGCGGCGTATCAAGCCTGACCAGCTCGCACACTGAGGATCAGCCGCGGCTCCAGCGAAGATGTCAGTCGGGCCATCGGCAAGATCACCCTTTACCGGATCATCCCCGCGATTGAAGGCCGTGACCTGCTGAAGCAAACGCACAGATTCCAGTTCATTCACGGGGCGTGCTTTGGGCTGGTCACCAGCACGAACAGGGTCACCGGTGAGGCAAAGGAGATTACGGATCCCCAAAGCATGGGCACCCAAGAGATCCGCTTGAATCGCAATGCGATTGCGATCGCGACAGGCCATCTGCAGCACGGGCTCGATGCCTTCGTCCAACAGGAGGCGCGCTACGGCAAGACTGCTCATCCGCATGACTGCGCGACTGCCATCCGTGACATTGACGGCATGGACAAGACCCTTCAAGCCCTTGGCCATCTCAAGAACATGTGATGCGTCTCCACCCCGTGGAGGCATCACTTCAGCCGTAATGGTGACGGTGCCAGCCTTGAGGCTGCTTTGCAGCGCTGAACTCAAACGAATGAACGCTTCTGCAGGCCACTATGGAAGATCAGGTTCTCCATACCTGCTTAAGATGCAAATCATGGTCCAAGAAG
>NZ_JAKUHK010000145.1:0-5268 GCF_023630655.1 Synechococcus sp. MU1655
GGAACACTGGTTGGTTTGCTTCTAGCGGGCTGGTTCATCACACCAAAACTTGGGAAGTTGGCCACTGCCCGTTTGGGTTGCTGGATGGTGATGGGTTCTCTGTTTCTGTTGGTGATCAGCGGCTGGCAGCAAGCCTCAGGCCTTCTCCCCCTCGTCATGGTCTTGTTTGGCTTTGCTGCAGGCGTCGGCACCAACAGCGCACTGACCTTGATGCTTGATCTCACTCTCCCAGCGATGGCAGGAACCTTTGTAGGCATTTGGGGCTTAGCTCAAGCCCTCTCACGAGGGATGGGAAAGGTCGTAGGTGGTGGACTGCTTGACCTTGGGCGTCAGCTATTACCCAACGCTGGTCCGATGGCTGGCTATGGCTTGGTGTTTTCGATTGAAATTGTTGTCATGGCAGGCGCATTGATTGTTCTTAATCAGTTGAGCGTCGGCCAATTCAGAGAATCCACAGCGCAGCGACTCGACATGGTGTTGATGGCCGAAATCGATGGTTGAATCAAGCGGCAGGTTTACGCGTGGAGGTGGTTAAGGACAACAGGGCTTGGGTGTGCAGTTGTTGCGTTTGAGCAGCAAAGACATACCGAATCACTTTTCCAGGACAAAGAGCTAGACCCCGCACCTCATCGCCATGCACCTCAGCCGTAAGGATCTTGGCTTTTGGGCCCATTCGAGATGTCAACGGACCTGAGAGCTCAGTTCTGAGGGAATCGACAGATCGGAGCATGGCTCGCAAGGAACACTTACCTGATCTTTAGCCAGAGTGGCTAACTTAAAGAAGCTTTACTTTTGAACCCCTAGTGGGCCGTCTTGTCTTGACCCATAGCACCTACGTGAAAGGGCTCATACCCTGGCTCAAGGTGTTAGCCAATGACCCACAGATCCAAACCATCACTCCAGGAGTGATTGCAAGGGTCAAGGGACGTTGCCAAGATTTGACGCTTAGGCCATCGGTCCCAATCCGAGGTGGATTCAAGTTGATGGCACGCCGTGGCAGGACTGCACAGGAGGTGTTTGTGATTACAACTCTGGAGAAAATAGATTTAATCCAACGCTTAGCTAGCTCTAGATCCTCAATTCTCTAAGTGCATCAAACGAGTCAATCTCTATCGCTGTGCCACTGCTCCATTCCATAGTCTGAACCCACAATCAAGAATCTGATACCTCTGAATTCAACGACTTCAAGCTTACAAGAATCTCTTTCTGTCGATTATTTTTGTTTTATAGCCCTTCACAACTCACAGCCCTTGTCTTTTCTTTATTGAATTGAAATGTTCATTGAAAGAGTGTTCATCCCAATCAAATCACTAGGCTTCTGTTCTGGTTTTTTCGTAGCAGCTAATGCACCACTTCTCAGTTTCACGATTAACACCCTATCACTAGAAGACGAACAATTATTTCAAACCAACAAGACTCAGAATGTCAACCTAAAAACATTAATGATGACTTGATTCTGCAAGTCACTCTCATCAACGCTGAATGTGAATCCTTGTGAGGTCCCAGCCAGGTAACAGGCAGCTTCCTGCCCTGCTGACGGCATCCATGGTGGTGAACCGCTGTGCCGTGCGAGCCCCAGTGTTCGACCTGGAGTTACCAGAAGGGGCGAAAGATTTCGAGAGGATTCGTTTCCGGTTACGAGACCGGTTTACGGCACCAACACGACAGTCACCCCATGTCGAAAGAGAGTCAGATCAGAGCACTAGAGAAAGGCTGTCACCAACACAGCAGTTCGCTACCAATTTAGGGGAAGGGGCCAGATTTCACGAATACTTTGCAGCATGTGCTGTGCTCTCTCGGCCCGTTCAGCAGCGCTATGGCCCTTCAGCAGGGTGGTGACATGCCCCAGTTTTCGTCCCGGGATTTCATCTTTTCCATACCAATGCAAATGCAACTCCTCAATTGAGCGGAGTTTGGAAAGACGTTCGTCAAGCGGTTCAGCCTGGTCATGACTCAGGCCGAGCAGATTGACCATCAAGGAGCCATCTGCAATGAGCTGTGGATTAGGGACTTCCAGACCTGCAGCGATACAGAGTTGTTGATCAAATTGACTACTGGAACAGGCCTCAATTGAAAAATGCCCTGAATTATGAGTTCTAGGCGCTACTTCATTGACAAATAAACCCGACGATCCATAGAAAAACTCCAAAGTCATCACCCCCACATAACTAAGCTTTGTAAGAAGTGAAGCGGCAATGTTGTAAGCCGTAGCCTCAACGAGTTGACTCACTGCTGCCGGTGCAATCACCCAGTCACAAACTTGGTTTTTCTGATGCGTTTCGGCTAATGGCAGGCTTCGAATTCGCCCTTTTGAATCTCGGCTGACAACGAGGGCAAGTTCCTGTTCGTAGGAAATCCAGGCTTCGATGAACCACTCATTGGCATCGACGTTGCGAAGCAACTGAGCCAAGCCGTTGAGATCGTTCACAACCCGTGTGCCTTTGCCGTCGTAACCGCCATAGGCAGCCTTCGCCATGACAGGGAACGTCCATCCGCTCGGTAAGGATGGCGACCCAGGATTCAGTTCAGCTAATGAAATCCACTCTGGACTTGGGATTAACAGATCATCGAGAAGCCGTCTCTGGGACAACTTATTAACGAGAGGAACCAAGCTGGCAAGTGATGGAGTGAATTGCACTCCCTGTCGCTCGAGAGGCATCAATGCATCAACAGCGACCCATTCATTTTCGAAGGTAATGCCGGCGCAATGTGTTGAGAGCTCCCTAGTTGCATGGGCATCTGTGGATCCAGCGATCACTAAATCCTTCGCCAGGGAGGCAGCAGGATCTTCAGCTTTTGACGCTTGAACCGCAAGGGTCACACCTCGTGTTTGCGCTGCTTCACCGAGCATCAGGGCAAGTTGTCCGCCACCGATAACGCCAATTGTGTTGTCAACGCTGGCCATCCGTTGCAGATCGGTCTGGGGGAAGCTTGCCATTCTCTCCTTTTAGCAACGCTGGCAGCCCTAAATCAGGCTTCGTTCTCCTCCAAACGCAAGTCGAATGGCAGTCAGTAACAAAACCAATAGGAACAGAGCGAGTCCAACCGTGCATGCATAACTAATCTCTAGTTCTGCAAATGCCTGGTCATAGACGTAATACACAAGGGTGCGCGTTGAGTCTGCAGGACCTCCCTGTGTCATCAGAAAAACCTCCTCAAACACCTTTGTTGCAGCAATCGCCGAGATCACAGCCACAAGGGTCACGTACGGACGGAGCAACGGCAGAGTGATATCAACATGCTTCCGCCAACCTTCACTTCCATCCAACTCAGCGGCTTCATAAAGTTCCTTCGGGATTCCTTGCAGTCCTCCCAGAAAGATCACCATGTAGTAACCCAAGCCTTTCCACAGGGTGACAAGCATCACTGAGGGAAGGGCCAAAAAGGGATTGGTTAAAAAATCAATGGGGACGAATCCCTGACCAAACAAAGTGCTAAGCCAACCGTTAATTAAACCGTTTTCGGCATAGAGCCAACGAAAAGCGATGGCAGCCACAACAATCGAGACCAAGACTGGCGTATAGAAAGCAGCGCGCAGGATGTGCACACCGGGAAGGATTCGATTGACAAGAACCGCCAGGGTTAGGGCGCCGATCACAATGGGTGGAACGACGCCGAATAAGTAAATCAGAGTGGTGCCAAGCACCTGATAAAACATTGGATCGCCGAGGAGTCGCTGAAAGTTGGCGAAGCCGATGAATTTGAGTGGCTCGGTAACGTCTAAACCTGTTTGCGTGAAACTAATCACCAGAGCCATGAAGGCCGGAACCAAGACGGAAAGGCTCAAAAGAAGGAGAGCAGGAGCTAAAAATCCCCAAGCAATGAGCGTCGATCGCTGTTTGGACGTTGAAGGCAGAGCCATCACCAGCGCCAGATGATTTGGAGGAGAATAGATCCGTCACAGCGGGCGGCATGATCCAATCCCAACCGAGCACAACAGCATCGGCAGATGAAAGACGTCTCAGCGTTGCACTCGAACGCGATCCCTATGACGTCGTGATCTCCGCCGGTGGGATCGACTATCTCGGCAATGAATTGCGACGACTCGGGATTCGCGAACACACAAAAATTTTGGTGGTTAGCAATGTTGATGTTGCGACTCCCTATGGAAGCCGTTGTTTGACCAGCCTCGAACAGGCGGGATTTCAGGCCACCTTGCTCACGATCCCCGCGGGTGAAGAACAGAAGACCTTGACCACCTTCAGCACGATCCTTGATGCTGCCAAAGACGAAGGATTAGAGCGCCAGTCACTCATGCTCGCTTTAGGCGGTGGGATTGTGGGTGACATGACAGGTTTTGCAGCGGCATGCTGGCTGCGAGGAATCGGTGTCATCCAAGTGCCTACGACGTTGTTGGCCATGGTTGATGCCGCGATTGGCGGAAAAACTGGAGTGAATCATCCAGGCGGGAAAAATCTGATCGGCGCCTTCCATCAGCCTCGGCTGGTCATGATTGATCCAGATACGCTTCAAACCCTTCCTACGCGGGAATTTAGGGCTGGTCTCGCTGAGGTGATCAAATACGGCGTCATCGGAGATTCAGAGCTGTTCGAATTGCTCGAACGATCCGACAGCTTTGACAACCCTCTTTCGATTTCTACAGAGCTGCTGGCAACGATGCTCGAACGTTCTGCACAAGCCAAAGCACTTGTTGTTGCTGCGGATGAAAAAGAAGGTGGTCAAAGGGCCATCCTGAATTATGGCCATACGTTTGGTCATGTGGTCGAGACGCTGACCGGATACGGCACCTGGCTCCATGGCGAAGCCGTAGCGATTGGGATGGTGGCGGTGGCAGCACTCGCCGTGCAGCGAGGTGTGATGGCTCAAACCGATGCGGAGCGACAAACACGTTTGATCCAAAGCGCTGGATTACCCAGCCAATGGCCTGATCTGGATCCAGATTGTGTCTTAAAGACGCTTCAAGGCGACAAAAAAGTCCGTGATGGTCGTCTTCGCTTTGTCTTGCCGTCAAGCATCGGTGTTGTGTCGATCGTGGACGACGTTAGTCATGAAGAAATCAGAGCCTGCTTGGCTGCGTTGCGTTGAGGCCTGATGGTTCTTGAAGGAATTGACTTCGCTCACCCGGTGTGTTGCTGGGAACCAACGGATTGAATCGCAGGAACGACAGCCATCGAAACTCCCCAAGGCAGGAAGGGTCGACGAGACGCAGGAGTGCTTCACGACGTTGCAGCACCTCAGAGAGTTTGTTGCCAGGAAGTTGTTGAAGACTGCTGAAACGCTCAGCAAGGCCTAAGGCGAGTAAAGCCT
>NZ_JAKUHK010000146.1:0-5186 GCF_023630655.1 Synechococcus sp. MU1655
GGTTGCAAAAAGCATCCATGCGGCGTTATTTTGTGCGCCTTAATTTCCAAATGCTTGGAGCAAATAAACTTGGTGGCGAAATCTGGGCGAAAAAGCTCAAAACATGCTTTTCGTTTTAATTGTCAACCACGGCAATCACTTTCTTCTCCAAGGCAGCTTCCAGCCAGGCTTCAACAGAGGACTTGCATTCATCTGAAGTGACTTCATATTCCGCCTGTAAATTCTTGCAGAGCTCAGGCAGTGTTGGCTGAGTTTTAAGTGCATTCCAAATAGCTGAGCCTGTCTCATTGAGAACAAGATAGTCGCAGGTATTACTTTGAAATAAAGCGACTTCGCCATCGAGTTCCGTACAGACAGCTTGGCGATGCTGCTTAAAACGTTTGGTGCTACTTACCATCTAACTTTTACAACTCATCATTATCATCCTATCAATAATCGCATAGGTCAATGTTCAGGTCATGGCATGCCAATCAGGTTCCCTGTTGCAAGGTCATTCATCTCGGATAACGCTTAGATGCAATAGTCATCAACCTCTGATGTCCCAAGGCTTGCGGCGTGATGCAGCTCGCTGTGGTCGCTCAAGTCACCACACTGCTAAGTGATAGAGAAAGGTGTAGGGAATGCTGCATGTATCAGGCGTCAGTACTCGGATGATGCCGCGCTTTGCCTGGCTGCACTTGCCTTCCCCAACCAAGTTGTTTTGAGTGTGATGGTGCCAGGTATTGGAAGTTGATTGATGGTCTTGTAAGCGTTACTGAAGAATTAAAAAGCCCCTGTTTCGCAGGGGCTTTGGGTGGTTTGACTAGAGAGTTTCAATAGTAGAAAGGGCTTTGGAATTTGGTTGGCGTACAACACTCTTCTTTTGTGTGTAAGCCACTGGCTAACTGGCAACTGTTAGCTAACTGTATTATCTTGGAAATTATTTTCTGTAGGTGGTGAATCTCGGGCTTCTTTCTGTTGGCACGCTTTATCAAAAAAACTACAATCGTGCACCCTTACATTCCTGTGCTTGGGTGATGCTGTTAATGCATTAATTGTTGGATTCTCCCACTTTTTCTTCGTCGCTGCTGTTGTACTTGGGCCACCAAAGCGAACTTTAAGGTCTGCTGAAACTCTTGTATCGAATGCTTCGTCGTAGGAGATGTTTACTCCTGCCGTTAAGCCACTGCTGATGTCGTAGGCGACTCGTCCGAGCACACCAGAACCATCAGCAGATCCAAGGTCACCATTTTGGTAGTAGTAACCAACAGAAGCATTCAACTCAGGAGTGATGAAATAACCAACATCAAGCCCGTAGGTGTTGAGTGCACCGCCTTGGTAAAAGAAGTTGAGATCTTGTTCCGTATCACCAATCGGAATTAAGGCATAGGCATTGAAGTTCCAGTCATTGGAAACTGCTTCCGCATTGACTGCCACCTGCTGGAAGAAAGCGCTCTCCTCTGTGCCGCTCACATTGATGCCGGTATCGTTTCCACCTGTATTCATCGGGCGGCTGTCATAACCAGCATTCAGCCCGTACATCCAACTGCGATCACCATTCAGCCAGCGGTAACCAAGCCGTGATGAGGTGCTGATCGTGGTACCAGCAACATCGGTATTGATGATGCTGCTGTTGTTTTCGTAATCAGCGAAATTAGCGTTAGCCAGGACATCAAGGAACCAAACGCTGTTGTCGCCAACAGAGAGAGGCAAGAACCCACCAATGCCTGCCTGATTCGGAGTACCCGCGCCTTGCAAGGCACCTTGAAAACCAAAGGTGGGTTTGACGACATCCTTGAGGCTGATGCTCATCACACCACCCAGATCCTCGGCGGTGTCAGCCTCTTGAGCAGCAGCAGGCAGCAGTGCGCCATTGGAGAGTGCCAGTGCAGCAACACCACTCAGCGATAACGACAGGCGTAAAGAACGCTCCATTTAAAAGAATCTATTAAGCGAACAATGCCTCGCTTGTGCTGCTGATACCCGCTGCAGTAGGCAGTTTCAGCTTTGTTGCTCTTCGCTCAATAACGGATTAAAAGCTCACGCCAAGCGTCCAAGCCATCTGCCTTATCGACGTGAAGGAGACAAACCACACAGCTTGTCCAGCTGAGATACAGCACCAACAACGGCACCGGGATTGTTTTGCGCCAAACCCATTCGCGCACTCTCGATCAATCAATGAATGGCCTGTGCAACTAAGTCAGTCCTTTCAACATTGCATTGATCAATATCCTCACGGATCAAGGCATAAGCCTGTTGAACAGTTCTCTGCGCTGTGCGGCGACTAAGCCCCCTTTGATTCCGCCAGCTGCGTCACCCCTGCAGTGCAGCTGTAACCCTCTAAAAGCATGGCGTGCGCTTGCTTGATCAAAGCCCAGCTCAGCAAGAGCAGCCCTAAGACGATGCCGGCATTCCTTTTGATCAAGCCTGTTGATCGCGTAATCCAAAACGCTGATCTCAGACCGATAAGCCGCGACCAAAGTACCCATGCTTTTGAACGGAGATTTGAACGGAATGCAATCCGCAACAAATTCTGAATAGCGAGGGCCCTTGTCCTGGAATGGTTTAAGGGGGCATTCCACCCCCACGAGTCACTTGGGTGATAAGGCTGACTTCACCCCATCTCCCTTAAAAGGGTCAGGCAGCAACAGGGGCTGCTTGACGGGAGAAACGTACGATGTTGTTCGCAGTTACGGGATTTGCTCTGACCGAGCAGGCTTCAGTCACCCTCCTTATGCCCCGTCGAAACCATTGCAGCCCCGAAGGGAGAATGGAGCTGAGCGGAATCGAACCGCTGTCCGAAACACCGGTGTGGACCACCTAGTCCGTTCAAGAACGGACTGTTTCATTCTGGCATCAAGAGCGATGCAATGCTCGACCAAGCGATCCTCAGATACAACAAGTTATTGCACAAAACCTTGAGAGGACTATCGAAAAGGCACTGAAACCACTTCATCGATCCCAGCTGAATCGGCACGAACGGCTGCCTCCCTCTAAAGGAATAAGGAACGTTTAGCTGATTACCACCAACCACCATCGAAGAAGGCTTGGACGTGGAAACTTGCAAGCGACTAGAACCAATGCTGACCTCCCCTCGAATCACCTTGGCCGCCTTCACGGAATCAACATAAAAAACGAATAAATAGCCAATAATGAACTTTATCGAGCCTGGCAACGCAGCAACAAACAACGATAGCGGCTCAGCATTTGCATGAAAGAACATGAGGCCAGCAAGAAAACATCAAAACCAAACCATATCAATAAAATTAAACCAAGAGTGTCGCCTAAAAGTAGCGAAACACCTGGGCAACACACAAACTAGAAAATCCAAAGAAAATCCCAAAAGGAGCTCACTCCTAAAAGCAAGTGACTACTCTAAAACCACTGATTGACAACGGATTTGGCCAAATTCAACCAAGTCTCTCTAAGAATCGTGATTTGGCTGATGGGGGCTGGTTACCTCTTCATTGAAGCCCGCGAATTCGTAGCCACTAAGCAACTCTCAAACATAGCAATATTTGCCATTTTGTTCATCCTAGCAAGCTACCAATCAAGCGTTTCGCGACTCTATATCTCTGTCAAGAAATTCGCGCCAGCATGTCGCTGTTACCGGGCATCAAGCCTGATGTTTACAGCTTCATTAATGGCAGTATTCGATGCTTCTCTTGACTTTTTAAAAAGCTCCATCTCACCCGAATCCCTCGCACCGATCGCCCTTACCTTGCTCTTCATCCTAGGGTGGAGTGTGAATTTAACGGCAGTTATCTTCACCCTGATCTCAATGGAATTGTTTCTCCCGATCATCATCTCTGGACCAAGCACACAACCTGCCGATTGGGATTCGAATACCGTTTCAAACAGTGGTGATTAAGCAAAAAACAGAGTGAAGAAGCAAGCAAGATCTGAGCGCATCAAAGGCGTTTCCGTACTCCCTCAAGGATTAGAGGAAGCTGGAGTGGCTGAGCTCGTGGCCCTCGGAGCCAAAGCGGTCAAACCACTACGGAGAGCGGCCACGTTTGAGGCCGACATGGCTTGCTTCTATCGGCTTCATTTGCAATGCCGACTTCCTTTTCGATTGCTTCGAGAAATGGCTCGTTTCCGATGCGATGGCCGCGAGACGCTGTATTCAGGGATTCAGGAAGGACTGAACTGGGAACGTTGGCTGCATCCTTCGATGAGTTTCCGGGTGGATGTCACCGGCACGGCTCCCGGCCTCAATCACAGCCACTACACCGCACTACAAATTAAGAACGCGATCGTCGATCGACAGCGCGACATCTGGGGGCAACGGTCCTCAATCGATCTCGAAGAACCCGATGTTTCCCTGCATGTGCATCTCGATCGAGAGGGTGGGGTCCTGAGTCTCGATGGATCAGGCGGCAGTCTCCACCGCCGCGGCTACCGCGCAGAAATGGGGGAGGCTCCGCTCAAAGAAAATCTTGCTGCTGGTTTGATCCGCCTGAGCGGATGGACAGGAACAACGCCTCTGGTCGATCCGCTCTGTGGCTCAGGGACGCTCCTGATCGAAGCGGCATCCTTGGCTGCAGGCCATGCCCCGGGACTGAACCGCAGCTTTGCCCTTGAAGGCTGGGCTGATTTTGATGACGACCTTTGGAGAGAAGAAAAAGAGCGCGCGCTCAACCGCCAAGAGCA
Source organism: Synechococcus sp. MU1655 (assembly GCF_023630655.1). NCBI lineage: Bacteria > Bacillati > Cyanobacteriota > Cyanophyceae > Synechococcales > Synechococcaceae > Synechococcus > Synechococcus sp. MU1655. The sequence goes on from NZ_JAKUHK010000146.1 coordinate 4,633, forward strand.
GGGCCAATTCCAGCCGATCATCATTGGCTGCGAACAGGATCCATCGATTGCCAAACAGGCTCGCAACAACGTCGAGGCCGCTGGTCTTTCCCACTTGATCTCCATCCAAACGGGAGATTTCAGAGATCTCCAACTTCCAGAAGGACCAGGAACGATCGTTTGCAATCCTCCTTATGGATTACGTGTCGGAGCCGATCAGGATCTTGAGGCGCTGTATGGCGATCTCGGTGCCATGGTGAAAACCCAGGCCTCAGGATGGGACTTCTGGTTGCTCAGCGGCAATGCTGGTGTCACGGGAGCCCTCCGGATGAGAGCGTCCCGACGTATGCCGATCAACAATGGTGGGATCGACTGCCGCTGGTTGCACTACCAGGTGCGTTAGCCGCAATCGATCAACGCCCCATCACAGCACGGGTGGTTTTGGACAAGCCTTCAAGGGTCTGCGGCAAATAAGGACCCTTCGCCAGCTGTCCTCCAATCCGCAAGCTCGCACCAGCAAGCACCACATTCAATACAGCAAGGGTGAGCAACGACTGCATCAAGGTCCAGTTGAA